>NZ_JBEXSD010000005.1:0-136555 GCF_040613495.1 Nocardioides sp. NPDC006273
CGTGGGTCTCCGGAACCTCGATGTCGCCGATCCGCGAAACCGTCAGCACGCACACGTGGCTCGTCTCCTGGCGGCCTCCGATGCTGCTGGTGACCGGCGTGGTCGACGCACTCACCGGAATCAAGATCGATCTGACCCCGTAATCCCGGGATCCCTGAAACGGGCCGTGACCTCAGCCGAGGTCACGGCCTGTTTACGTTCGCCTGGGTGGCTTGGGGATAGTCAGGACGGGTCATTCGGAAAAAGGACCTCCGTCCCGATAACTTCCATGGTTTTCTCTCGTTTGAGCGGTGTGCCACCCCATAACTCGGGAGTGCGCCAGGTTCCCCCGGATCTGGCAGGTGGCACGGCCCCGTAGCGGGGATCTTGGGGGATCCCCACCGCAGAATCGGAGTCCAACCAACAATGCGAAGCATGCGTACGCTCGCGCTGTCCGCAGCCTCTGTCGCCGTCGTCGGCGCAGTCCTGGCTGTGCCAGCGCCCTCTCAGGCCGCTCTGACGAACACCGACTTCGGGCTGTTCGCCAGCGGTTTCGGCACCCGTGTGACCGGTGGAAGCATCCCGGCGAACTCGGGAGATCTCGGCTACCAGACCATCGGTTGCACCCGTAAGGCTGGTCACAACGTCAGCAACAACACCGCCGGCGCCAAGGTGCCCGGCCTCGGCACGATCGGTGCCACCACCACCAAGCAGCGCACAGTCAAGTCCGGCTCGATGGTGAAGTCCATCTCGGAGCACAAGATCGCCGACGTCGTTCTCGACAAGAGCCCGCTCGGCAAGGTCACCGTCGAGGGTCTCAGCTCGGTCTCCCAGGCTTGGTGGGACGGCAAGGGCTACAAGTCCGACTCGAAGGCCAAGATCGCCCACGTCATCCTCGACCCGGCCGGTCCCGGCCGGAAGATCGACCTTCCGGTCCCCGGTCGCGACAAGCCGCTGGTCATCCCGGGCATCGCCACCATCGGCATCGGCAACACCGTCGAGCGCGCCAACGCCGACGGCGCGCACGCCTACGCCAACGGCATCTGGATCAAGCTCCACGGCACCGACTCCGAGGTCATCGTCGGTCGCTCCCGCGCGGAGATCAATGGCCAGGCCTTCTCCGCGGTCTTCAACGGCTTCTCCAACTCGGTCGACGCCACCGCTCTCGGCGGTGTCGTCAAGGTCGGCAAGAACCCGCTGACCAACGCCGGCTGCGCCGGCACCAAGGGCAAGCTGAAGACCAAGTCCATCGGGCATGTCCCGCTGGGCGAGGTTGGCAACATCGTGGACGTCAAGGGTCTCACGAGCGGTCAGCGCTCGAACCAGACCAAGACCACCGCCGGGGGCTACACCTTCGGCGAGGTCGCCAACGTCAACATCGGCGACGGCGCCATCCGCATCGAGGCCATCCGTGCCCAGGCGAACGCGAAGTACGTCAAGGGCAAGGGCTCGACGACCTCCATCTCGGGCACCAAGTTCGGTGACATCTACATCGGCAAGCAGAAGGTCTCCCTCGCCCAGCTGGAGTCGGCGCTCTCTCGCGTCGACATCCCCGGCCTGGCGAAGATCGAGACCAAGGTCGTCGTTGAGCGCAGCAAGAACCTGGTCGAGGTCGTCGCCCTGCGACTGACCCTCCTCGACGGTTCCAAGGGCACCAAGACCGTGGTCAACATTGGTCACGCCAAGTTCAAGGTCAACGCGAACAAGTGAAGCTTTGAAACACTAAGGCTGTCCTAAGAAACGGCCCGCGACCTGCCCAGGTCGCGGGCCGTTTCTTCACTATGAAGTTACTCACGGGTAGTATCAACCCACCCTTAGCAACCGAACCGACTCACAAGCATTAGGCTCGGTTGCATTCCGGCAGTCCTGCCCCCTGATGAGGAGCGCCTAGGCATGTTGCAGATCATCGCCATCGTCGTGTGTCTTGCGGCAACGGTGGCCACCGCCTACCTGGTGACCAAGGCGGTCCGGTCGATGCTCGCGGTAATCAAGGTCGGTACGCCGATCAGCCGCGTCGACCAGCCGCTGGCCCGCACCCTGACGATGTTGAAAGAGACCGTCCTCCACACGCGCATGCTGCAGTGGACCTGGGTCGGTGTGCTCCACTGGTTCGCCTTCGCCGCGTTCCTGCTGCTCTCGACGGCAGTGGGGGCTGCGTACTTCCAGCTCTTCGACCCGGAGTGGACGCTCCCGGTCATCGGACAGCTGTTCGCCTACGAGTGGCTCGCCGAGCTCCTCGGCCTGCTCGGCGCCCTGGGCATCATCCCGCTGATCATCTACCGGGTGACCCACCTGCCCTCGAAGATGGGCCGCGGCACGCGGTTCTACGGCTCCACGCAGTGGCAGGCCTTCTTCGTCGAGGCGATGGTGCTGCTGGAGAGCGCGGCGATCCTGTTCATCCGCGGTGCGGAGTACAACCTCGCCAAGGCCCACGGCGGCGAGGTCGCCGAGCACGCCACCGCGTTCCACTTCCCGATCTCGCAGTTCTTCGGGGCGCTCTACCCCACCGGGCCCGATGCGATCCACACGCTCGAGAACATCATCTACGCGATCGCGGCCTTCAAGATCATCACCGCGCTGATCTGGCTGGCCGTCGTCTCCACCCACCTGACGATGGGTGTCGCCTGGCACCGCTTCACCGCCTGGTTCAACATCTGGTTCAAGCGCGAGCCGGGTTCGCGTACCTCCGACACCGAGGGCGCCCGACCGCTCGGCACCGCGCTCGGCGCGATCAAGCCGATGCTCATCGACGGCAAGCCGGTCACCCTCGAGGACGTCGAGGAGGACCGCATCCCCGAGGACGCGATCCTCGGCGTCGGCTCGATCCAGGACTTCTCCTGGAAGGGCATCCTCGACTTCACCACGTGCACCGAGTGCGGCCGCTGCCAGTCGCAGTGCCCCGCCTGGAACACCGAGAAGCCCCTCTCCCCCAAGCTGCTGATGATGGGCCTGCGCGAGCACGCCTACGCCGCCGCCGGCGACTCTGACTTGAAGGAGCTGCCGCTCATCGGCAAGGCCGATGGCGCCCCGGAGGGTGCAGGCAGCAACACCGAGGTCCTCGACTGGTTCTACAACCCGGAGGACGGGGGCTTCGTCATCGACGAGGACGTCCTCTGGTCCTGCACCTCCTGTGGCGCCTGCGTCCAGCAGTGCCCTGTCGACATCGAGCACGTCGACCACATCATGGACATGCGCCGCTACCAGGTGCTCGTCGAGTCGAACTTCCCCACCGAGCTCAACGGTCTCTTCAAGGGCCTCGAGGGCAAGGGCAACCCCTGGAACATGAACGCCAACGCGCGCATGGACTGGGCCAAGGACCTGCCCTTCGACGTCAAGGAGGTCGGCAAGGACATCGAGTCGCTGGAGGAGGTCGACTGGCTGTTCTGGGTCGGCTGTGCCGGCGCCTACGAGGACCGGGCCAAGAAGACCACCCGCGCCGTGGCCGAGCTGCTCGACATGGCCGGCGTCTCCTTCGGTGTGCTCGGCAACGGCGAGACCTGCACCGGCGACTCCGCCCGTCGTGCCGGCAACGAGTTCGTCTTCCAGGGCCTGGCTCAGCAGAACGTCGAGACGTTCAAGGAGTTCAAGGTCAAGAAGGCCGTCACCACCTGTGCTCACTGCTTCAACACGTTGAAGAACGAGTACAAGGAGTTCGGCATCGAGCTCGAGGTCGTCCACCACACCCAGCTGCTCAACCGGCTCGTACGCGAGGGCAAGCTGACTCCGATCGCGGACGGCGCCGGCGCCCACAAGCGCTCGATCACCTACCACGACCCGTGCTTCATCGGCCGCCACAACGGCGTCTACGAGCCGCCGCGCGAGCTGCTGCAGATCATGCCGGGTGCCGAGGTCAAGGAGATGCCGCGAAACTCCGAGCGCTCCTTCTGCTGTGGCGCCGGTGGTGCCCGGATGTGGATGGAGGAGAAGATCGGCTCGCGGATCAACGAGAACCGCACCGACGAGGCCGTCGCCACCGGCGCCGACCAGATCGCCGTCGGCTGCCCGTTCTGCCGCGTCATGCTCTCCGACGGTCTGACCAAGGCCCAGGCCAACGGGGCCGCGCGCGAGGAGGTCGAGGTGCTCGACGTCGCGCAGATGCTGCTCGCGTCCGTGAAGGGCGAGCAGGCCACCAAGCTGGCCCCAGGCGAGGGTGCGAAGGTCGGTGCTGCCGCCAAGGCTGCTCCGGCCGTCGAGGAAGCGGCTCCGGCCGCCGGTGCTGCTGCCGCGGGCTCGTCGCTCTTCGACTCGCCCGCCGAGACCACGGAGACGACCGAGACCACGAAGGCTCCGGCCGACGCGTCCTCGCTCTTCGACACCCCTGCCCCGGCCGAGCCGGACGCAAGAGGTACGTCGGGTGGCGGGTCGCTCTTCGACACTCCCGCTCCGGCCGCTGAGCCGGAGAAGCCTGCCTCCGGCGGCTCGCTCTTCGATGACGGCGGATCGCTCTTCGACACGCCCTTAGAGACGACCGAGGAGACCCCGGCCTCGAGCGGCTCGCTGTTCGACGTGCCGGCCGACAAGGCGGCCGACAAGCCCACAGACGCGCCCGCTGAAGAGCCTGCTGCCGACCTCGGGGCTGGCGGATCGCTCTTCGACGTACCGGCTCAGCAGGCAGAGCCCGCTGCCGCGCCCGAGGCGAAGGCTGCACCCGCAGCCGAGCCCGAGGCACCTGCCGCAGCCCCGGCTGCGCCGCCGGCCGCCGAGGAGCCGAGCGTCGACCTCAGCGCGGGTGGCTCGCTCTTCGACATCCCGGCCGCCGAGCCCGAGCAGGCTCCGGCGAAGGCCCCCGAGGCCTCTGCTCCGGCTGCTCCGGCTGCTCCGGCTGCTCCGGCCGAGGCTCCGGCTCCGGCTGAGGCAGGCTCGGGCGTGACATCGGAGCCGAAGTCCGACGTCGACTTCGACAGTCTCGGCTCGCTCTTCGACATCGAGGCGCCGGAAGGCTCGGTCACCGCCGCGGCTCCGGCCGCACCCGCTGCTGCCGAGGCCGCTCCCGTGGCCGAGGCTCCTGCGGAGACCGTGGCCGAGGCGGGACCCGTCGAGGCTGCACCTGTCGAGGAGGCGGCAGTCGAGACGGAGACTCCGGCCGAGCCGGAGCCCGCCCCGAAGGCAGAGCCTGAGGCAGAGGCCGCGCCGAAGCCGGCATCGTCGGTGAGCGGTGAGGCGCACACGCCGCGTACCGACGTCGACATCCACGAGACAGGGTCGCTCTTCGACCTCTGATCCCACCGCAGCCAGTCGGCTGCACCAGACGATGACACCTTGTGAGTGATTCACAAGGTGTCATCGTCATTTAGCCGAGACGTCGCTCGCGTCGGCCGAGATGGCAACATCGCGCCATCTCGGCCGACCTGAGTGACGTCTCGGCGAAGGCTTGACATCAGATGACGCCACATTGGGATTGAAATGACGTCATAGTGATGTCATAGTGGTGCGTATGGACATCACGCCGTATATCGACAGCCTGCGACGAGACCTGCTGGCCGCGGCCGAGGCCTCCGGGCCGGAGGCACGGGAGACCGCGGAGCGGCTCACCTACGCACTCGACCCGGCCGCGCGGCTCGCCGTGATGGAGGCGGTGAGCCAGGCAGCGGCTGAGATCACCGCGGAGCTGCCGACGGGCAACGTGGACGTACGCCTGCGAGGACGCGACCTGGAGTTCGGCGTCACGCTTCCGGAGCTCGCCGAGCCGGTCGCCCCCACCCCGCCGGCACCGCCCGCTCCCCCCGCACCCCCGACTCCGCCGGCCCCGCCGGAGCCCGAGACCGACGACACCCTCTCCCGAGTGACCCTTCGCATCCCGGAGTCGCTCAAGGCGAAGGCCGAGGAGGCCGCGGCCGAAGCCGGCCAGTCGCTCAACACCTGGCTCGTCGGCGCGGTGCGCGCAGCGACGCGGGAGAACTCGGTCGGCGTCGATGTCGACCTCTCCGCGATCCCCCACATCGTCAACGAGGCGATGAACAGCTTCGATCCCTTCCGCGAGAGCTTTCGCGGCAGGTCCGACCGCCGGATGACCGGCTGGCTCTGACCTGAATCGAGACGCACCAACGGACGGCCGCCCGGCCGGTCCGGTAGATCAGCACACCCTGAGGAGCAGCACCATGAGCACGTACACCTTCATGTCCACCGCCCCCGCCAAGCTCTTCGTCGAGTTCGGCAAGGGCAACCTCGAGGTCCAGACGACCGACACCGACGAGACGACCGTCGAGGTCGACGGCGATGACGCCGAGAGTCTGGTCGTCGAGCAGAGCGGCGACACGATCAACGTCATCGACCCGCACAAGGGGCCGTTCAGCCGTACGCGGCGCTACGACATCACCATCACGGCGCCGTCCCGCAGCCAGCTGCGAGCTCGCACCGGAACCGCCGACATCGCCACCCGGGGCGTCCTCCGGGCCGCGTGGATCCAGACCGGCTCCGGCGACGTACGGATCGACCAGGTCGCCGAGGAGTTCCAGGTCGAGTCCGGCTCCGGAGACATCGAGGCCGACGCCCTCGGCGGCCGCGCCTCGATCAAGTCCGGGTCAGGTGACATCCGGATCGGTACGGCACACGACCTGAACACCAAGACCGGATCCGGAACCGTGGAGATCGACGAGGTCGAGGGCGACGTGAGCCACTCGACCGGCGCCGGTGACTTCGCGATCCATTCGATCAGCGCGGGTCGGATCTCGGTGAAGGGGGCCTCCTCCGACGTACGCATCGGGATCCCGAACGGCACCCCGGTGTGGACCGACGTCAACACCGTGACCGGCCGGTGCACCAGCACTGTCGAGAGCGCTGGCGCACCGGCCGCGGGTGAGCCCTACGTCGAGCTCCGCACCACCACGGTCAGCGGTGACGTCACTCTTGTCGGTCTGTGAACCGTCCGACCTACTCCTTGTCGCCGGGGTGAGGCGCGTCCGGCACGACCGGCTTGAGCACACCCCAGGCGATGAAGATCGCCCCGATGACGAGCAGGACGATGCCCGCCCAGAGGTTGGCGTTGGGCCCGCCGGTCTTCTCGACCTCCGGGTCACCGAAGAGGCCCATCAGCAGCAGGATGATGCCGTAGATCGAGAGCAGGGCCCCGATCACGTTGCGGATGTCGAAGAGCGCCAGCAGCGTGCCGAGAAGCCCCTTGTTGGAGTCAGTCCGGTTGGAGTCAGCCGGGTTGGATTCGGTGGACATCTCAGCCTCCTTAGAAGATCACGTTCAAGATGATGACCATGACCAGCGCGACGCCTGCCAGGGGCACCGGCCGCGCGTACCACGGGCGGCCGGCGTCCTCGGCGTCGACCAGATCCTCCTTGGGGGTCTCGGAGTAGACCAGACCCTTCAAGGAGCCCTCCGGCTTCGGCTTGGTCACCAGCGAGACGATCACGCTGACGATGATGTCGACGACGAAGGCCGCACCGGCAGCCACGAACGACGCCCCCTGGCCGGAGAGCGGCAGGACACCCACGGACAGCCCGCCGAGCGTGCCATCGGAGAGAACGCCGACGAGCACCGCGGCCAAGGTGCCGGAGACCAGACCGGTCCAACCGGCGGTGGCGGTCATCCGCTTCCAGAACATACCCAGGATGAACGTCGCGAACAGCGGCGCGTTGAAGAACCCGAACAGGGTCTGCAGGTAGTCCATGATGTTGGAGAAGTTGGACGCGAGCGCTGCGGTGAAGATCGCGATGGCGGTCGCCGAGACGGTGGCCCAGCGGCCCAGCCTGACGTAGAACTCGTCCGGCCGGTCCTTGATGATGTATTCCTGGATGAGGTCGAAGGACACCACCGTGTTGAAGGCAGACACATTCGCCGCCATCCCGGCCATGAACGCCGCCAGCAGACCGGCGAGCGCCAGGCCGAGGAGACCGTTGGGCAGCAGATCCCTCATCAGGAGGAGCAGCGAGTCGTTGTAGGTCACGTTGCCGCCCGCACCTCCCGCGATCTGTGCCTCCCCTCCGGATGCCTTGAAATCGGCCAGCTCCGTCACCAGGACCGCCGCGATCATGCCGGGCAGAATCGTGATGAACGGGACGAACATCTTCGGGAAGGCGCCGATGATCGGCGTCTTGCGCGCGGCACTGATCGAGTCGGCGGCCATCGCCCGCTGCACCTCGACGAAGTTGGTCGTCCAGTAGCCGAACGAGAGCACGAACCCGAGACCGAACACGATGCCGACCACCGAGAGGATGTCGGAGGAGAAGCCGGTCAGCGCGGTGCCGGGCCAGGAGGTGAGCTGGCCGGCGGCCGGCGCGACGGTGTCGGGGTTGGCAGCCGCGGCCCCCTCGATCTTCGAGGCGAGACCGTCCCAGCCTCCGACGTTGTAGAGGCCGAGGATGGTCAGCGGCAACAGCGCGGCCACGATCACGAAGAACTGCAGCACCTCGTTGTAGATCGCCGCCTTCAGACCACCGAGGGTGATGTAGGACAGCACGATCAGGGCGGCCACGATCAGCGCGACCCACAGCGGCCAGCCGAGCAGCGCGTGCACGATGGAGCCGAGCAGGTAGAGGTTGATACCCGCGATCAGCAGCTGCGCCACCGCGAACGAGATCGCGTTGACCAGGTGGGCCCCGGTGCCGAAACGGCGCTTCATGAACTCGGGGACCGAGCGCACCTTCGAGCCGTAGTAGAAGGGCATCATCACGACGCCCAGGAAGAGCATCGCCGGAACGGCGCCGATCCAGAAGTAGTGGACGGTGGGCAGTCCGAGCTGTGCGCCCGTCGCCGACATACCCATGATCTCGACCGCGCCGAGGTTCGCTGAGATGAAGGCGAGGCCGGTGACCCACGCGGGCAGCGATCGGCCGGACAGGAAGAAGTCCACCGAGCTCGACATGCCGCGGCTGGCCAGGAAGCCGATTCCGAGGACGAAGGCGAAGTAGATCGCGATCAGGAGATAGTCGACCGCGTTGGCCTGGATCAGGGTGTCCGCGGCCAGGATGCCTGTGTGCATTCCCAAGACCCTTCTATTTGATTGGGCGCATCAAACTTAACCCCGCGCCTGCCCGAGAACCGCGCTGGGTCAACCCTTCATCGACACGCCTTCTCGCCAGTAGCCCATGAAAGCGACCTGCTTGCGCGGCATCTCGAGCTCGTTGACCAGGTGACGGCGCAGTGCGGTGACCATCCGCGACTCCCCTGCGATCCAGGCGTAGCGCCCGTCCTCGCCGTCGTCGGCGGCCTTCACCGGGCCGTTCTCGAGCGCCGCGACCTCCTCGCCGGAGGACGAGTAGATCGGGGTCTCCCAAAGGTCCGGGTCCTCGACCTCGACCGAGGTCACGTCCTCGGGCGTGGCGTCGAAGCCGAGCAGCCCGCCGACGGCGGCCAGGGCAGGACCACCCACCGGTGCTCCGTCGCGCGGCAGCCAGCTGACCTTCAGCCCCTCAGGAGCAGACACGTCCTGTACGTCGCCGGCGACCGGCACCTCCAGGAACGCCGATCCGGTGGCATCCGCGGGCAGCGACTCGATGATCGAGACGAGCGCCGGCACGGCCGTCTCGTCGCCGACGAGGAGCAGCCGGGTGGCATCGCCGGGAAGCCACTCGATGCCGCCGTACTCCTCACCGAGCTTCGGGCCGACGACCATGATCTCGTCCCCGGGACCTGCCGCCACGGCCCAGTCGGAGCCGGGACCGTGCGCGCCGGGATGCAGCACGAAGTCGACGTACAGACGCTTCTCACTGTGCTCCCCCGAGCTGGCCTCTCCCGCGATCGAGCGGATCGTGTAGGTGCGCATCCGCGGGCGCTCCTCGTCGGGAAGAGCGAGCCACTCGGTGTACCAGTCGTCGGCGAAGAGCTCGGGCAGGACGCCCGAGGCGGCTGGGAAGAGGAGCTTGATGCGCTGGTCGAGGGTGGGACCGTCGGTGCCGAAGTCGGCCAGGTCGTCGCCGACCAGCTCGATCCGGGCGAACGACGGTGAGAGGCGTTCCACGGAGCGCACCGCGACGCGGGCGAGGATGGGCATGTCAGGCTCCTTGTGCGTGGGGGTGAGCGGACGGTCGGTGGTGGCGGCCGATGGGTACGACGAGCGGGGTGCCGGAGACGGGGTCGCGGATGACCTGCGCCTCGAGCCCGAAGACCTCCTCGACTCGGTCTGCGGTCACCACGTCGCCGGGACGGCCCGTCGCGGCGATCTTGCCGCCGCGCATCGCGATCAGGTGGTCGGCGTACCGGGCGGCCAGATTGAGGTCGTGGAGCACCATCACGACGGTGGTGCCCCGGGTCTCCCGCAGACCGTGGAGCAGGTCGAGGAGATCGATCTGGTGGGCGACGTCGAGGAACGTTGTCGGTTCGTCGAGGAGCAGCAGATCGGTCTGCTGGGCCAGCGCCATCGCCACCCAGACCCGCTGCCGCTGGCCACCGGAGAGCTCGTCGACGATCCGGTCGGCGAGATCGAGCGTGTCGGTCAGCTCGAGCGCCTCCGCGACCGCCGCGTCGTCCTCGGGAGACCAGCGCTGCAGCGCGCCGCGGTGGGGCTGGCGTCCGCGGCCGACCAGGTCGACGACGGTGATCCCCTCGGGCGCGATCGGCGACTGCGGCATCAGGCCGAGCGTCTTGGCCACCGCCTTCGTGGGCTGCTTGTGGACCGCCTTGCCGTCGAGAACGACCTGCCCGGACATCGGCTTCAGCAGTCGGGCCATCCCCCGCAGAAGGGTGGACTTCCCGCAGCCGTTGGCACCGACGATCACGGTGGTGAGCCCGTCGGGGATCTCCAGCGAGACCTCGTCGACGACGGGGTCTCCCCCGTAGCCGAGGCTCACGCTCTCCGCGGAGAGTCTCATCTGGGCCTCTTTCATGTCATCGCCTTCCAGCTCGCCCAGCGGCGAGCAACCACAACAGGAACGGCGCCCCGAACGCACCGGTGACGACGCCTACCGGGAAGGAGACGCCTGGGACCGCGTAGTCGGCGATGTAGTCGCCGGCCACCATCACGATGGCGCCGACCAGCGCAGCGCCGACAAGGGTCGTACGCCCGCCGTTGAGCGCCCGCGAGATCGGTCCGGACACGAACGCGACGAAGGCGACCGGCCCGGCTGCCGCGACGCCGAGCGCGGTGAGCAGGACCGCGAGCAGGAGCAGCAGGTCCGTACGCCGCCGACTGACCCCCAGGCCGGTGGCCACGTCCGGGCCGAGCTGGAGGACATGCGCGGAGCGAGCGGTCCAGATCAGCGCCGGGACGAGCACGACGAGGAAGCCGAGCAGGATCCAGATGGTGGGCCAGGTGACGCCGTTGAGCGCCCCGGTGAGCCAACGCAGCACGAGCAGCGCGTCGAACTCGTTGGCACGGGTGAAGAGGTAGTGGACGACCGCGGTCATCGCGGCCGCGGCGGTGACGCCGACGAGGACGAGCCGGTAGCTGCCGTCGGAGCCGGCGACGAGCCGGACCGCCACCGCGATCGCGAGCGCGCCCAGGATCGCGGCGACGCTCAGGGCCAGGCCCTCGAGGTCGAGCACCACGATCGCGAAGACCGCCGACGCGCTGGCGCCGAGCGAGACTCCGACGATGTCGGGGCTGGCCAGCGGGTTGCGCAGGGTGCTCTGGAAGACCGCGCCGGCAGTGCCGAACGCGACTCCGACCAGCACCCCGAGGATCGCCCTCGGGAGCTTCTCCGACATCAGCAGGAAGGTGGCGCCGGGGATCTCGGCCCCGCCGAGGATCCGGAAGAAGTCGGGCACAGTGATGATGTAGTTGCCGAGCAGCACTCGGGCGACGAAGGCTCCGAACAGCAGCGCTGCCAGGACACCGACGACGTAGGCATGGTGCCGACGCGGCGCCCGCCGGGCCTTGCGTACGACGTCCACGGCCGGCGTGGCTTCCGCAGATGCTGTCGTCATCACAGGCCCGCCATCCGTCCACGTCGCAGGAACCAGATGAACGCCGGTACGCCGACCACGGCGGTCATGATGCCGACCTGCACCTCGGTCGGGGGCAGCACCACCCGGCCGAGCGCGTCGGCGATGGCGGTCAGCGCGGCGCCGGCGGCGATCGAGAAGGGCAGCACCAGGGCGTAGCTGGGACCGACCAGGGCGCGTACGGCGTGCGGCACGACCAGGCCGACGAAGGCGACCGGGCCGACCAGAGCGGTGGCGGTGCCGCAGAGCAGGACCACCGCGACACCGACGACCATGCGGTCCAGGCCCGTGCGGCGGCCGAGACCCTTGGCGAGGTCGTCACCGAGCGCGAGCGCGTTCAGGACCGGGGCGCTCAACAGGGCCATCAGGGCACCCACGAGCAGGAACGGGGCACAGATCGCGAGGTCGCCCCAGTCACTGCCGATGGTGCCGACCTGCCATTGCCGGAAGACCTCCAGCCCTTTGTGGTCGATCAGCAGGATGCCGCTGGTCCAGCTGGTCAGCGCCGCGGTCAGCGCGGCTCCGGCCAGCACCAGCTTGGCGGGAGTGGCGCCGTCACGACCGAACGCGGCGATGCCGTGCACGAGGATCGCGGCCAGCGCCGAACCGACGAAGGCGGCCCACAGCAGCGAGTTCAGGCCGGTGGCCCCGACGTACACGAGCGCCACCACGACCGCGAAGGCTGCGCCGGCGTTGAGCCCGAGCAGCCCGGGGTCGGCCAGCGGGTTGCGGGTCAACCCCTGCAGGCAGGCACCGCCGAGCGCGAGCGCGCCGCCGACCGCGAAGGCGGTCGCCGTGCGGGCGATGCGGTTCTCCAGGATCGCGTGTCCGAAGCTGCCGTCGTCGAACAGTGCGCTGGGTGGCACCCATTCGGCGCCGAGCAGGATCGAGACGACCGCTGCGAGGACCAGTGCCCCCAGGATCAGGCCGATCCCGGGAAGTCGCCGGCCCCGGGCGACCGCGGCAGCAGGCGCTGCCGGGTCGACCGGGGCGAGAGGCGTGGAGGCGGTCAACGCGGTCGTCACTTCTCCGCGGTGACGTTGACCTTTCCGCCGTCGACCGCCTCGGCGATCGAGGGAACGAGCTCGTCGATGAAGTAGGGGATCGACAGGGTGCTCGCGGCGGAGAAGGTCAGAGACAGCGGCTGGTCGGTGATGTCGAGGTAGTGGCCGCTCTTGATCGCCGGGATCTGGCTGAGCAGCTTGTCCTGCTGCAGGGCCTCGAAGCTGCCCTCGGTGTAGCCGAGGTTGATCAGCACCTCCGATTCCAGCTGGGGAGCCTTCTCCGCGGAGACGTCGGCGTAGAACTGACCGGCCGGGACGAGCTCTTCGGCGACCGGAGCGAGCTTCATGCCGAGCTGGGTCAGCATCTGCGGGCGGGCGTCACCAGCACCGTAGAGACCGATGGTGCCGAGCTTGGAGTTGTCCTGGACACCCGTGACCAGGTATTCGGCACCGACGATCTGTGGGTGGTCCTTCTGGGCCTTGGCGATCGCGTCCTCGGTCTCCTTCTTGAGCTCCTCGGACAGGGTGACCCGGCCGGTGGCCTTGCCGACCATCTCCAGGGAGTCCTGCCAGGAGGTCAGCCACGGGTCGCCGGGAAAGGCGACGGTCGGGGCGATCTCGCTGAGCTTTTTGTAGTCCTGCTCGGAGATGCCCGAGTTGGTCGCGAGGATCAGGTCAGGGGTCGCCTTGCTGATCTCGGTGAACGGGATGCTGGTGTCGGCGTTGTAACGGACCGGCTGCTTGCCGCCGACCTCTTTCAGCTCGGCGTCGAACCAGTCGGTCGACTGCTGGTCGTTGCCGCCCCAGGTGATCGCCTGAGCGGCGACCGGGACGACACCCAGCGACAGCGCGACGTCATGGTCGGACCAGCCGATGGTGGCGACCTTGGTCGGCTCCTCGGTGATCTCGGTGCTGCCGTAGGCGTGCTCGACGGTGACAGGGAAGGCACCGGAGTCGGCCTTCGATGCGGATTCCGCGGAGCTGTCCGCGGAGTCGGTCGCGCCCGTGCTGCACGCAGCCAGGCCGGTGGCAGCGAGCACGACGCTCGCGGCGATGAGTACGGATCGACGGATCACGGGGGGGACACCCTTCGACAGGCTCAGGACATCGCCTCGGGTTAGGCAATGCTTAGTTAGGACAGCCTAATCACATTGTCGCCCGACGTCGAAGTCAGGGCCTGTCGAACGCCGCCCGCTCGGCCGCGACCCGCTCCCGGATCACACAGTCGAGCGAGTGGTCGTTGATGATCCCCATCGACTGCATGAACGCGTACATCGTCGTCGGCCCGACGAACTTCCAGCCGCGCTTCTTGAGGTCCTTGGAGAGCCTGACCGAGGCGGGCGAGGTCGCCACCACCTCCGGGACCTTCAGCGGCTCGGGCTCGAAACCCCAGACGTACGCAGCCAGCGACCCGTGCTCCTCGACGAGCTCGACCGCACGTCGGGCGTTGTTGATCGTGGCCTCGATCTTGCCTCGGTGGCGGATGATCCTGGCGTCCTGCAGGAGGCGCTCGACGTCACCCTCGTCGAACTCGGCCACCGCGTGGTAGTCGAACCCCTCGAAGACCTCGCGGAACGCGGGCCGCTTGTTGAGGATCGTGCGCCATGACAGCCCGCTCTGGAACCCCTCGAGGCAGATCTTCTCGAAGAGCCGGACGTCGCCGCCAGCCGGGAAGCCCCACTCGGTGTCGTGGTACGCCAGGAACTCCGGCGCCCCTCCGGCCCACGCACATCGCGTCTTGCCGTCGGGAGCCAGGAACGGTGTCTCACTCATCCACCCGACCCTAGCCGCGACCACCGACAGCTCCCCTCACAGCAGGTGGCGGATCGAGGCGAAGTGAGCTCTGATGTCCTCGTCGGTCCCGGAGCCGTAGATGTGGAGCACCTCGGCCAGCGCCGGCGCGACGTCGCGCAGGGCGTCGACGGCCTGCTGGAGATCGCGGCCGGAGGCAACCGCGCGCAGTACGCCGCGCACCGCCGCGCCACCCTCGACGGCCGCAGCCCGAGAGCCGGTGGTCAGCTCCGCGGAGAGCTCACGGATCTCGTCGAGCCGCTCATTGATCTGGGCGGTGGTGAGACCACCCGCCTCGGCACCGAGCTCGATGAGCGCGTGCAGGCGTCCCAGCGCGATCGGGTTGGCGATCTTGACCCGCTGCCCGGTCATCAGGTGCGACAGCATCGCCGGGCTCAGCCCGAGGACCTTGGCGGTCGTCGCCTGGGTGAGGCCCAGCGGAACGGTCGCGCGACGCACCAGCTCACCGAGCGGCTCTCCGTACAGCTCACGCTGCTGGCGGATGTTCTCCTCGACGCCCATGCCGGAAATCTACACAAGTAGACAAGACATTTGCAAACGTACTTGCACCGTATACGTTAGTGAATCTATGGTGCTGTCCATGCGCCTAGGACTTGTCATCGCCACCGGCCTCGCCGGGGCGCTCACCGTAGCCGTCGCCGGCACCGGTGCAGCCCCTGCCGCCGCCGAGGAGCCGAGCCAGGGGACGTACGGCCGAATGATCCTGGTGCTCGACTCCTCCGGTTCCATGAAGGAGCCGGCCGGCGGCGGCAGCACCAAGATCGAGGCGGCCAAGCAGGCGCTCAACACCGTGATCGACGATCTGCCAGAGAGCGCCGACGTCGGCATGCGGGTGTTCGGCGCGAAGGTGTTCGGACGCAAGCAGAAGGGCGCCTGCGAGGACACTCAGCTGGTGGTCGAACCCGGCACCGACAACCGCGCCGACCTGAAGTCCGCGGTGAGCGGCTACAAGCCCTACGGCGAGACCCCGATCCCGGTTGCCCTGAAGCGCGCCGCCGAGGACATCGGGGCCGAGGGAAAGCGGTCGATCGTCCTCGTCTCCGACGGTGAGTCGACCTGCGGCGACCCCTGCCCAGCCGCGCAGGCGCTCGCCGACAAGGGCATCGACCTGCAGATCGACGTCGTCGGGCTCTCGGTCTCCGGCAAGGCTCGCAGACAGCTCGAGTGCATCGCGGAGAAGGGCAACGGCACCTACTACGACGCCGATGACGCCGAGGGCATCGGTGAGTCGATCTCGGGCGCCTCGCAGCGGGCGTTGCGGCCGTTCGAGTTCACCGGCACCCCGGTGAAGGGCACCCCCGACGCGGCCAATGCGCCCGTCGTGAAGACCGGACAGTATCTGGACACGATCCAGACCCGCGGCGAGCGCTACTACCGCTTCAAGCGCAGCGCGCCAGGCACCACCGTGCACTTCGGCCTGATCTTCGAGGGAGAGTCCGAGGACCTGGTCAGCAACCTGAACGCGCAGATCAGCGTCGAGAACGAGAACGGCGATCTCACCTCGTGCCGGCGAGCCGTCGTGCAGAGCACGACGCACGGCGACGGCAGCCGGCTCATCTTCGGCTCCACGCACAGCGCGGACACCGACCCGGAGGACCCGTGCAACACCGCCGACGAGCTGTTCTTCGACACCAAGTCAGGCGGCAAGGACACCGGCGCCATCGCCGGCAAACAGGTCCAGCTGATGGCCTATGAGGAGCCGTCGGTCAGTGCAGCCGCCCTCGATGCCCTGCCCGCCCAGCCCGACCCGCCGACATGGACCGAGCTGACCCCGGGCGAGCCGACCGCGGGAATGGTCCCGGGCAGCGCGATCGCCAACGCGCCGATCGTCGAGGACGGCACCTACTCCTTCGACATCAACCCGGGCGAGAACCAGGTCATCGGCGTCCCCGTCGGCTGGGGCCAGCACCTGCAGGCCCAGTTCGACGCCAGGATGACCGACGAGATCCGCAAGGAGTGGGGAGTCGGAGCGGGCGTCGAGCTCGATGTCATCGGACCCCTCGGCGGCCAGGCCACGATCGACGTCGGCACCGACGCGCCGGAGAGCTGGTGCCGCACCGGCCTGCTCCAGAACTGCCCAGACGCGTGGCGGACCGGCACCCTCTCCAATGTCGTCGCCTACCGCAACCGATTCGACTACGCCGACGCGGCGGCCTCGACCGGGCTGCTGGGCGTCCACTACGTCAGGGTGCACTACCAGCTCGACGAGAACTTCAACGTGCCCTACACCCTCACCATCAAGACCGTCGGCGAGGACGGCGAGGGTGAGCCCGACTACGAGAAGGTCTCCGGCCTGACCGCGCCCACCGCCGCTCTCGACCTGAACGCCGCCGACGGCGCCGAGGCCGCGGACGGCTCGGATGGCTCAGGCGGCTCGGGTGCAGGCGAGACGGGCTCCGCCCCTACCGATGAGAGCGCGAAGAGCGATCAGGGATCCGACACGATCAAGCTGGTCGCCGGCATCGGCGGGGCCGGGCTCGGGATCGCCGCGCTCGCCGCGGCGGCCGTCCTGCTGATCCGGAGGCGGCGCGCCTAGCTCAGCAGGAAGACACTGCCCGCCACCAGGAGAAAACCGGCGAGCGCCAGCACGACGATCGGCCACATCGGCCGGTCGTCGTGCTGTTCCGTACGCCGCAGCGCGGTCTTCTCCCGGGTGTCCCGAGGCGTCGGCGGCGGAGGCAGCGGCGACGTTCGCCCGGCGACATACTGGTCCAGGACCTCCGCCTCCCCCGGCTCCCACGGCCGCGCGGGCACTGCCTGAGCGAGCAGCTGGCGGAACTCGCCGGCCGACTGCGGCCGGGCGGTGCGATCCTCGCCAACGGCACGCAGCAGCAGCTGCCCCAGCGGAGTCGCCGGGACGTACGCAGCATCGTGCGGTGGCCTCACCCCGGTGAGCAGGTGCAGGCCGGTGACGGCGGTGGCGTAGAGGTCGTCGCGCGGGTCGGGGTCGAAGCCCTGGTCAGGCGCCATGTAGCCCGGCGTACCGATCGTCACGTTGGCCTCGGTGAGCCGCGGCTGGTCGGCGGGCACGGCCACCCCGAAGTCGGATAGCCGCACGTGCGGGACGCCCGCGCCGGTCACCTCCAGCAGCAGGTTGCCCGGCTTCACGTCGCGGTGCACCACACCGGCGGCGTGCACCGCCTCGAGACCGGACAGCGTCTGGTCGAGGATCGCGACGACCCACTGCTCGGAGAGCGCGCCGTAGTCGCCCACCAGCATGGCGACCGAGCCACCGCGCAGCAGCGGCATCGTGAACAGCACGTTGTCGTCCTCGCCGGCCCAGCCGAGCGGGGTCACGACGTGCGGGTGATGGATCCGGGTTGCCTGCTCGCGGATGAACCGGAGCAGGGAGGAGGCATCGCGCTGGCGCAGCAGCTTGGCCGCCTTGACGTCGCCCTCGCGGCGGTCGTGGACCTGCCAGACCGCGCCCATCCCTCCCTCCGCGATGGGCTCCAGCAACTCGTAGCGCCCCGCGAAGACCTCGCCCACCGGTCGCTCAGATCTTGGTGCGGTGGAAGCTCTGGAAGCTGCGCGAGGCGGTCGGGCCGCGCTGGCCCTGGTAGCGGCTCCCGTACTTCTCGCTGCCGTAGGGGTTCTGCGCGGGCGACGTGAGCCTGAAGAAGCAGTATTGCCCGATCTTCATGCCCGGGTAGAGCTTGATCGGCAGCGTCGCGACGTTGGCCAGCTCGAGCGTCACGTGGCCCGAGAAGCCCGGGTCTACGAAGCCGGCGGTCGCGTGGGTGAGCAGCCCGAGGCGCCCCAGCGACGACTTCCCCTCGACGCGCGCGGCGATGTCGTCGGGCAGGCTGACGGTCTCGTAGGTCGACCCGAGCACGAACTCCCCCGGATGCAGGATGAACGGCTCGTCGCCCTCGGTCTCGATCTGCCGGGTGAGCTCGGACTGGTCCACGGCCGGGTCGATCGTGGCGTACTTGTGGTTGTCGAAGACCCGGAAGAACCGGTCCAGACGTACGTCGACGGACGACGGCTGCAGCATCGACTCGTCCCACGGGTCGATGACGATCCGTCCATCGTGGATCTCGGTCAGGATGTCCTTGTCGCTCAGCAGCACGAGGCAAACCTAACGCAGCCGGGCGCCGGGGACGACGGCGCGACTTTCCCGACCACTTTTCACACCTGCTGGGGAGCGTGGGGTAACATTCCCGTCGCACCTGCGGACGTAGCTCAGTTGGTAGAGCGCAACCTTCCCAAGGTTGATGTCGCGAGTTCGAATCTCGTCGTCCGCTCCACGTATCACAGCAGATCAGCCCGTACTCTCGTCGACATCGGCGTCAGTGCGGGTTTCTGTTTGGGCCTCAGTTGCCCCGGGGATGCTCCCGACTCGACGCGGCATTCAGGCGTCGTCGTCGTAGGAGCGCAGGTACCTTCCTCACGTGGATGCGGACGACAGGATCACGCGAGCAAAGTCATTCGAGCACGGGGCTGGCGAGTACGAGCGTCTGCGACCGGAGTTCCCAACTCAGCTGTTCGAAGACATCTGCGCGAGCGCAGGCCCACGGATCCACGGCCGCGTGCTGGAGGTCGGGGCGGGCACGGGGCGAGCAACGCTGCCTCTTGCCCGGCGTGGAGCCACGATCGAAGTTGTCGAGCCCTCTGGGGACATGCTCGGGATCCTGGCCAGTCGCCTCCAGGAAGAAGCGCTCAGCGGACAGTGCACCCTGACCCAGGCAGCATTCGAGGACGTCGACGCTACCCACGCGTACGACGTGATCGTCTCCGCGCAGTCGTTTCACTGGACCGACCCGACGACACGATGGTCCCGCCTGGCCTCTCTTATCCGCGCCGATGGGCGGGCGTACCTTTTCTGGAACGGTTGGCAGCTCGCCCCGCAGGCGCATGACGTCGCCGCCGTCCGGACGCTCTATTCAGATCACGGCTGCGGGCTCCAACCGGACGTGGAGGATCATCGAGCGGACGGCAGCTGGGCCGAATCCGAGATCGCGGCCGAGCCGACCCTGAGCCTCGTTGATGTCCGGACCTACGAGTGGCCCTGGCGGCTACCAGTTGAGGACTACTTCACCCTGCTGAGGACGACATCGCAGTATGCGGTCGCGGAAGCCGGCGTTCGCGAGCCCCTGCTGAAGTCCCTCGGAGATCTTCTCGGCGACCAGGTAACACTCAACGGAAGCACGAACCTCCTGCACATTGCCGCCCGAGAGGGCGCACCACACGCAGCACGAACCGTGTGATCCGGTGAGACTGACGGTCCGTGGCCCGCCAGTCTCGCGCCGCCGGTATGGTCCCGCCCGTGCAGTTGCCCGAACTCCTGATCGTCTTCGCGGTCACCGCGCTCACCGCCGTCGTCACCATCGGCATTCCGGTGTTTGCGGTGTATCTCGTCCTGAGACGACCGAAGCAGCCGTGATCCACGGCCGTTCCGTTGGCGCGGCCTCGATCGGCTCGCTTGCACGATCCAAGTGATGGAGCACACGATCGCCGTTGGTTTCGCGGTGCGTCCATTAAGATTGGGACTCTGTTTTCCAATCGATGTGTGAACGACGCGTAAAGGATCATTAGACATGCCCGCGGGCTCGACCAGCCGATTCACCGACGGACGAGTCCCCGACCACGGCATCGGAGACCTGTTCACCTACGAAGCGCGCCTGCAGGCGCGGCTCGACGTCGAGGCGGCGCTGGCCGGGGCCGAGGCGGCCGTGAAGGTGATCCCGGCAGAGGCCGGTGAGGCGATCGCCGAGGCGGCCGACCTGGACAAGCTCGACCTGGACCGCATCGAGAAGGCCACCGCCGAGCACAGCCATCCGCTGACACCGCTGGTCGAAGAACTCTGCCGGGTCGTCGGCGCGAAGCACGGTGGTTGGGTCCACTGGGGCGCCACCACGCAGAACATCACCCAGACCGCCGACCTGATCCTGCTGCGCCAGGCGCACGACAAGATCCTCGACCTGCTCGGTGATCTGCTCCGCTCGCTGTCGAAGGTCGCCGAGGCCGGCGCCGAGGTGCCGATGCCGGGGCGTACGCACTCTCAGCACGCCGTCCCGATCACCTTCGGATTCAAGGTCGCCATCTGGATCGACGAGATCGCCGCCCACGT
Organism: Nocardioides sp. NPDC006273; assembly: GCF_040613495.1. Taxonomy (NCBI): domain Bacteria; kingdom Bacillati; phylum Actinomycetota; class Actinomycetes; order Propionibacteriales; family Nocardioidaceae; genus Nocardioides; species Nocardioides sp. NPDC006273. Next base: position 20,698 of record NZ_JBEXSD010000005.1, read on the forward strand.
CGACCGGCTCCGCTCGGTGGAGGACCGCGTCTTCCGGCTCTTGATGGGTGGAGCCGCGGGCACGATGGCGTCCTTCGGCACCCACGGCCGCGCGATCGAGACCGAGACGGCCTCCCGGCTCGACATGGGCTCGATGCCGGTCCCCTCACGCGCGATCAACGACGGCATGGTCGAGTGGGTCTCGATCCTGGGGATGCTCGGTGGCACCGCCGGCAAGATCGGCAAGGACGTCTACTCGATGATGCAGCCCGAGTTCGGGGAGGCCTTCGAGCCGATCCCCGAGGGCACCATCGGCTCCTCGACGATGCCCCACAAGCGCAACCCGCAGCTGACCTTGGACGTGATCACGGCCGCCACCCAGCTACGCGGGCTGGTCGCACCTGCGATGGAGTCGATGCTCCACGACCACGAGGCCAATGGCGCCATGACCGGCATCCTCGAGGACGCGGTCGCACAGGCTTCCCGCTTGGCCGGGGACGTGCTCGCCAGGCTCGTGGTCATCTTCACCGGCCTGACCTTCGACGAGGAGCGGATGCGTGCCAACCTCGCTCTGTCCGGCGGCCTCATCGGCTCCGAGTCCCTGATGCTCGAGCTCGGCGAGCGCATCGGCCGCCAGGTCGCCCACGACGTCGTCTTCGAGCTCGCCCAGCGTTCCGCGGTCGACGACATCGACTTCGCCTCGCTGCTCGCCGCCTCCCCCGAGGTCTCGGCCCACTTCAGCCGCGACGAGATCGACGGACTGCTCGACCCCGCCCGCCACCTCGGCGAGTCCGCCAACATCGCCCGCGCCATGGCCGAGCACGCCCGCCGGGTAGCGGACACCATCCAGATCCCAGGTGTTTAGCGATACGCCGAGTGAGCAAACGCCTCGTACGATGGGGCTCGTGGCTTTTGAATGTTTCCCGGTGGCAGCGCTCGACTTCTACGACGACCTCGAGGTCGACAACACCAAGTCGTTCTGGGAGGCCAACAAGCACATCTACAAGGAGTCGGTGCACGCGCCGATGAAGGCGCTCACCGACGAGCTCGCCGAGGAGTTCGGCAGCGCCAAGATCTTCCGGCCCTACCGCGACGTACGTTTCTCGAAGGACAAGCTCCCCTACAAGACCCACCAGGGCGCCTTCGTGGCCGTGGCACCGCAGACCGGCTACTACGTCGAGGTCTCGCCTCGCGGCATCCGCACCGGCGGCGGCTGCTACTGGTTCGAGCCGCCCCGGTTGGCGGCCTTCCGCGACGCGATCGTCCACGACCACTACGGCGCTGACCTGGAGAAGCGCCTCGCGGTCGCGGAGAAGAAGGGGTACGAGGTCACCGGCGACCGCCTCAAGACCGCCCCGCGCGGCATCGACAAGGAGCACCCCAAGATCGAGCTCCTCCGCTACAAGTCGATCCATCTCGGCCGCACCATCGGCTTCGAGCCGATCATCCATACTCCCGACCTGGTCGGCGAGGTGAAGAAGGACTGGCGGGCCGTACGTCCGCTGGTCGAGTGGATCGCCGAGCACGCTCAGGGTTGACGCGCGAGTGCTCGCCCCGACAACAGTCGTTCAACGGCAAAGAAACGCCGAGTACGCCCATGCCTGATGCCCTCTAGGGTGTGCCGTTGTGCGCGCCTCTCTTCTCCTCTCAACAGCGTCCCTCCTGGTCATCCCCGGAATCGTGCTGACCACCAGCTCCGCGAACGCGGTCGCAACCTGCGGAGGAGAGGCGGTCACCGTCGACATGAATCGGGGACAGACTCCGAGGACCTCGCCCGACCAGGACTTCATCCTCGGCACGCCCGGCGCCGACACCATCTATGCCGACTCGAACGACGTCGTCTGCGGCGGCGACGGCGATGACAAGATCCACGCCACCGACATCGTCTTCGGACAGGGCGGAGACGACGAGATCTGGTCGACGTACGCTTTCGGCGGCCCCGGCAACGACCGGATCCACGGAACATCCGGCAGGGACCAGCTGCGCGGCGGCACCGGCTCCGACGTCATCTGGGGCATGGGCGGTAACGACGCCATCCATGGCCATTACAACCCTGGCGACCGCATCGAGAGCAGTGGAACCGACAGTGGCGACACTCTCTACGGCGGCGACGGGAACGACCTCATCGAAGGCCAGGGTGGCAATGACCGCATCTACGGCGAGGCAGGCTCCGACAACCTCTTTGGCTCAGGCGGGAACGACGCTGTGGCCGGCGGGCCGGGCGACGACTTTGTGAGCGGCAACGGCGGCGACGACCGGCTCTTCGGCGGGGCCGGTTTGGATGCAGTCAAGGGCGGAACCGGAAGCGACGTGGCGTACGGCGGCACCGGGCCCGACAGCATCACCGGCCAGTCGGGCAACGACCGCCTCTACGGCGGTGGTGGAGCCGACTGGATCAAGGGTTACCGCGGTGCCGACTATCTGGCCGGCGGCCCCGGCCGAGACTCGATCGCCGGTGGCGACGGCCGAGACCGGCTCTTCGGCGGAGACGACCGGGACCGCCTCGTCGGCGGCCGCCATGCCGATGTCGTCAAGGGGCAGGGCGGCCGCGACATGTGTGCGTCTGAGCCCGGCGCCGGCGCGACGTACTCATGCACCGTCGTAGGCGGGCTGGGCACCTCTCCCCCGACCGGTGCGCACTACCCGTCGATCTGATCGCCGACCGCCGCATATGAGCACAGACGGGTCGCTCAACGCTCTCAGGCGGAGGTGAAGCTCGCCATGGTGCGCTCGGGCTCCCAGAATGCCTTCATGGAGGCGATGCGGCCTTCGTCGTTCACGGTGTAGACCATGATCAGCTCGGTGGTCGTGTAGCTGCCGTCTGGGAAGCTGGTCTTGATCTTGCCGATGTTGGCGCAGGTGTTGCCCTCGGGGTTGGCGAAGGAGTCGTTGATCTCGAACTCGAACTTGTGGACCGTGGCGATCGCCTTCTCCCAGAACGCCCTGAGCCCCTCGTGACCGTGGTGGCCCTTGCCCTCGGGGTCGAACATCGACGGTCCGACCGGGTCCTCGAGCACGCAGTCCTCGGCGTAGATCGTCAGCCACTCGTCGAGGTCACCCTTGGCGACGGCGGCATAGGAGCGCTGGCCGGCCGTACGTGCGGGGTGTTCGTCGTCGGGGGCGTTCCATGTAATGGCGTCGGAGGAGGTCATGCGGCAGATCGTACGCCGAAACTGGAACGTGTTCTATCTACTTGATGCTAGCAAATGTGAGCAAGACCCTTACTCGTGAGTAGCCCCGGGCTTGCCACCCCTTGAAGGCGAGCCTATTCTTGATGTTACCCGCCAGTAGTGCGTGCCGATCGGCGCTCCCGCAACTGGTACATCCGACAAAGGTTATGAAGGTGGATCAGTGAGCCACTACAAGAGCAATCTCCGCGACATCGAGTTCAACCTGTTCGAGGTCTTCGGCACCGACAAGGTGCTCGGCACCGGACCCTTCGCGGATCTGGACATCGACACGGCTAAGGAGATCCTCGCCGAGGTCGACCGGCTTTCGCGCGAGGACCTCGCCGAGTCGTTCGTCGAGGCCGACCGCAACCCGCCGGTCTTCGACCCCAAGACCAACACCGCGCCGGTCCCGGCCGCGTTCAAGAAGTCCTACGACGCGTGGATGGAGTCGGGCTTCTGGAGCCTGCACACGCCCGAGGAGATCGGCGGCCAGCCCGCGCCCAACTCCCTCGTGTGGGCGACCGCCGAGATGCTGCTCGGCGCCAACCCGGCGATCTGGATGTACGCCGCCGGTCCGTTCTTCTCGAAGGTCGTCTACGAGAACGGCAACGACCGCGACAAGCGCATCGCCGAGATCATGGTCGAGAAGCTGTGGGGCTCCACCATGGTGCTGACCGAGCCCGACGCGGGCTCCGACGTCGGCGCCGGCAAGACCTTCGCCACCCCCAACGAGGACGGCTCCTGGAACATCACCGGCGTCAAGCGCTTCATCACCAGCGCCGAGTCGGATCTGCAGGAGAACATCATGCACCTCGTCCTCGCCCGCCCGAAGGGCGTCGAGGGCGTCGGCGGCCCGGGCACCAAGGGCCTCTCCCTCTTCCTCGTGCCGAAGTACCACTTCGACCACGAGACCGGTGAGCTCACCGGCGAGCGCAACGGTGCGTACGTCACCAACGTCGAGCACAAGATGGGCATCAAGGTGTCCAACACCTGCGAGCTCACCTTCGGCGACCCGCAGGTCGGCGGCGGCGAGCCCGCCCAGGGCTGGCTGCTCGGCGAGGTGCACGACGGCATCCGCCAGATGTTCGACGTCATCGAGAACGCTCGGATGATGGTCGGCACCAAGGCGATCGCGACCCTGTCGACCGGCTACCTGAACGCGCTGGAGTACGCCAAGACCCGCGTCCAGGGCGCCGACCTCGTCGCCGCCGGCAAGACCGACCCGCGCGTCACGATCACCCACCACCCCGACGTGCGCCGCTCGCTGCTGGTGCAGAAGTCGTTCGCCGAGGGCATGCGCGCGCTGGTCTACTACACGACCTCGTGGCAGGAGAAGGTCATCCTCACCGAGGACGGCTCCGACGAGAACAAGCTGGCCGCCGCGGTCAACGACCTGCTGCTGCCGATCGTCAAGGGCTACGGCTCCGAGCGCGCCTGGACCCTGCTCGGCACCGAGTCGCTGCAGACCTTCGGCGGTTCGGGCTTCCTGCAGGAGTACCCGATCGAGCAGTACGTCCGCGACGCCAAGATCGACTCGATCTACGAGGGCACCACCGCGATCCAGGGCCAGGACTTCTTCTTCCGCAAGATCGTGAAGAACCAGGGTGCTGCGCTCGGCCAGGTCGCCGGTGAGATCCAGGCCTTCCTCGACAACGAGGGCTCCGCCGAGCTCAAGGAGTCGCGCGCCCTGCTCGCGACCGCGCTCGAGGACGTCAACGCGATGGTCGGCCACATGTTCAACGACCTGATGGCCTCCCAGGAGGAGATCACCAACATCTACAAGGTCGCCCAGAACACCTCGCGCCTGCTGCTCGCCGTCGGCGACGTCGTGGTCGCGTGGCTGCTGCTGCGCCAGGCGGAGATCGCCCTCGCGGCCCTTGCCGGCACTGCGTCCAATTCTTTGGCGAGCAAGGACACGGACTTCTACACCGGCAAGGTCGCCGCCGCGAAGTTCTTCGCCTCCTACAACCTGCCCAAGCTGACCGCTGAGCGGGCCATCGCCGAGGCGATCGACAACTCGATCATGGATCTGCCCGAGTCGGCTTTCTGATCCTGATCTGCAGAGTCTGACCTGCATGTACGCTGCGGCCCGCCCGGTTCTCCGGGCGGGCCGTGGCGCGTCCGGCGGAATGATGTGGGCACCGGGAGTGGTTGAGAAGTCACGTGACCACTTCGACCGATCGCCGGCTGCGTACGAGCTCTGTCCATCACGCTCGCGGGTTCTGGTCGGTGGCGTTCCTGTTCGCCGTGACGATGGGCTTCGCGTCCGCGCCGGCACCGCTCTACGTCTTCTACGTCGACGAGCAGGGATGGGGCTCGTTCGTGATCACCGTGGTGTTCGCGACGTACGGCGCGGGGGTGGCGATCTCGCTCTTCCTCGCCGGTCACCTCTCGGACCGGTTCGGGCGGCGGCGGGTGGTGGCACCGGCGGTGCTGCTCAACGTGCTCTCCGCGCTGATCTTCCTCTCGACCCACGAGCTGGGCTGGCTGCTGCTGGCGCGGCTGTTGTCCGGTCTCGGAGTCGGGATGCTGACCGCGACGGCGACGGCCCATCTCGCCGAGCTGCACCGGCGTAGCCGCCCGGAGGCCTCGACGACCCGCGCCGAGGCGGTCGCGACCGCGGCCAACGTCGGTGGCCTCGGGCTGGGTCCGCTGATCGCCGGCGCGCTGGCCGAATGGGCGCCGCAGCCGCTCTACACGCCGTACGTGGTCTTCGCGTTCCTGATGGTGCTCGGGCTGCTGGCGGTCGTGGCGGCACCGGAGACGGTCGACACCGACCAGCCGGACTGGACCTACCGGCCGCAGCGGGTGCGGGTGCCGGCGGACGCGCGCGGCGCCTACTTCGCGGCCGGGATGGCGAGCTTCGTGACGTTCGCGATGTTCGGCTTCTTCACCTCGCTGGTGCCGTCGTTCCTCGCCGAGGATCTGGACATTCGCTCGCACGCCGTCGCCGGCGTGGTCGGGTTCTCGATCTTCGGGGCCGCGGCGCTCTTCCAGGTGCTGGCCGGGGGCTGGCCGCGCCGGAGGCTGTACGTCGCCGGGCTGCTCGCGCTGGCCGCGGGACTGCTCCTCGTCGTCGGCGCCCTCCTGTCCGGCACGTTCTGGGTGCTGGTCGTCGGGGCCCTCGTCACCGGGGCCGGCGGCGGGATGTCTTTCAAGGCGGCGATCGCCACCGTGATCTCGGTGGCACCGGAGGACGGCCGTGGCGAGGCGCTGGCCGGGCTCTTCCTGATGGCGTACCTGGGGATCACGGTGCCGGTGGTGCTGCTGGGGGTCCTGTTGCAGTACGTCGCCACGGACCCGGCGATGATCGCCTTCGGTGCGCTCCTGCTGGTGCTGCTCGGGATCGCGGCTCGTGGGGTGGCCGGGGCGCGGCGTACGGCCTGAGACGGCGAGCTACCCCGGCGGCCGGGCCTGACCGGCTCGCCGGGCATTCGGCCGGCGTAGCTGCGAGCGGGCCGCGCGGCGTACGGCCTCGCTCAGGTCGTCCAGTGCGATCGAGTCCAGCCGCCAGCGCTGCCAGAAGAGCTGGATGTCGATGGGCTTCGCGCCGGGAAGCGGGATCGTCGCGCCGGTCTCGAGGTCGGCCTCGGCCTGAGCGTCGAGGAGCATCCCCCAGCCGAGGCCGCGGCGGATGGCCTCGTGGAAGTCGTGGCTGCTCGGGACGCGGTGGACGACCGGCGGCCGGGTCGCGCCGTGTGCCGCCAGCACCTCGTCCTGGAGATGGTCCTTCTCGTTGTAGATGATCATCGGCATCGCTCCCCAGTCGATGCCTCTCCCCCGCCGGTGGCGCTCGACGAGCGCCGGGGTCGCGCCCGGGGTGTAGCGGAGGCGGCCGAGCGGCTCGACGGTGCAGCCCTGGACCGGCTTCGGCTCGCTGGTGACCGCGGCGAGGACCTCGCCGCGGCGCAGCGCGTCGGCCGAGTAGCCCTGGTCCTCGACGGTGATCCGCAGCGCCGTCCGGTCCCAGGTCGCGACCTCGTCGAGCACCGGGCGGAACCAGGTCGCGAGGGTGTCCGCGTTGACCACGACCGAGAGGTCGACGACGGCGCCGCCGTCGCTGTCGTCCCTGTCGTCGCCGGCGTTCAGGCTCGCGGCGGCCTCCGCGAGCAGCAGCCGGAGCTGACGTCCGTGCCTGATCAGCGGCTCACCTGCCTCGGTGGGCGTGCAGGGGGTCGTACGCCGCACCAGCACCTGGCCGGCCGCGCGCTCGAGCGCGCGGATCCGTTGGCTGACCGCGCTCGGGGTGATGTGGAGGCGTCGCGCCGCGGCGTCGAAGGTGCCTTCCTCGGCGATGACGACGAGGGTCTCGAGCTGGGTCGGGTCGAGAGCAGGCATGGCTTAAGTGTGGCTTATCTTTGGTAAGATTCTTTCGTTGGTCTGTAGATCTGTCAGGCTCTAGCGTCGCCGGAGTGATCACCGCCATCCTCGCCGGCCTGCTGACCGGACTCAGCCTCATCGTCGCCCTCGGGTCGCAGAACGCGTACGTCCTGCGTCAGGGCATCCTGCGCTCGCACGTGCTGGTCGTGGTGAGCGTGTGCGCGGTCTCCGACCTGGTGCTGATCTGTGCGGGCGTCGGCGGGATGGGCGCGATCGTCTCGCACGCCGGGTGGGCGCTGGAGGCGCTGCGCTGGTTCGGGGTGGTGTTCCTCGGCTGGTACGGCATCGGCTCGTTCCGCCGGGTGCTGCGGCCCGGGGCTCTGGATGCCATGGACGCGCCTCGCGAGACACGCTCCCGCGTGGTCGCCAAGGCTGCCGCCTTCACCTGGCTCAACCCGCACGTCTACATCGACACACTGGTGCTGCACGGGTCGATCGCGGCGACGTACGGCTCTGCTCGCTGGGGGTTCGCGATCGGCGGCTGCCTGGCCAGCATCGTGTGGTTCTCCGGGCTCGGGTACGGCGCCCGGTTCCTCGCTCCGTTGCTCGCCAGCCGGCGGGCGTGGCAGGTGCTGGACACCCTCATCGGGTGCACGATGATCGCGATCGCGGCCGGCCTCGCGCTGGGCGGGCTGGGCGGGCTGGGCGGGCTGGGCGGGCTGGGCGGGCTGGGCTGACGATGGCGGCATCGACGGGGCGGGCGGCGGAGCAAATGCGTTCGTTGTGTTGACTGGCCGCCTAGTGTGGCCGCATGGCGTGGACGACCTCCGACATTCCCGACCTGACCGGCAAGAACGCCGTGGTGACCGGCCCGACGCTGGGCGGGATCGGCTACTTCGTCGCGCGTGGCCTCGTCGCGGCCGGGGCGCGCGTGATCCTGGCGGGGCGGTCCTGGGAGAAGCTCGACGCCGCCGCTGAAGCGCTGACCGAGGAGGTTCCGGGCGCCCGGCTCGACCGGGTAGCCCTCGATCTCTCCTCGCTCCAGGCGGTGCGAGCCGGGGCCGAGGCGATCGCGGCGGCGACCTTCGAAGGCGGCGGGCCGCTCCATCTGCTGGTCAACAACGCCGGGGTGATGGCGACACCACAGTCGCGGACCGTCGACGACCTCGACCTGCAGATGGCGACCAACCACTTCGGGCCGTTCCTGTTGACCGGGCTGCTGCTCGAGCCGCTGGCCGAGAGCGGCGAAGGGCGGATCGTGACCATGGCGAGCGTGGCGCACAAGGTCGCCCGCAAAGCACCGCTCGGCTTCCCGACGGCGCAGGTCGGCCGCTATTCGCCGTGGGGCGTCTACTCGCAGTCCAAGCTCGCCAACCTGCTCTTCACCTTCGAGCTCCAGCGACGCCTGGAGAAGGCAGGGGTGCCGATCGCTGCGTACGCCGCCCACCCCGGGCTCGCCGCCACCCACCTGATGGCGAACGGGGCTGCCCGGACCATGATCGCGCCGATCGCGAGCATCGGCGAGGCATTCGTCCGGGCGACGGGGCAGACCCCGGAGGCCGGCGCCTGGCCGGCGCTGATGGCGGCGACCTACCCGGGGCTCGAGCCCGCGACGTACATCGGTCCGAGCGGCGTCTTCGAGGGCGGCGGCCTCCCGAAGCCGGTCTCCGCGTCTCGCCTCGCACGCGACCCGGACGCGGCGCGGGCGCTGTGGGAGCTCTCCGAGCAGACCACCGGACTGTCCTATCCCTGACCAAAGTCTGACTTCGGTCGCTACCTGCGGCCGATGCCACCGCGGTGCCCCGACTTCTAGATTCGAGGGGTGAGCAAGAAGGCCCAGATCTGGTCGCGAACGATCTCCGGGAACACCCATCACCTCGAGGTGACCGGAGAGATCATCCGTACGTTCGTGTGGACCGTCGACGGCGAAGAGATCCTCGCCCGGAAGACCTCCGACGACCGGGCTCGGCTCGAGAGCAAGGAGCACGGGACCCTGCTCGTGATCCACTCCGGACTCGGTACGCCGCGGCGCGCGACCTACTTCACGCCTGAAGAAGGGCTGGCCGGCCTGACCGGCGTCGGCGGCGTAGACCTGACCCCCGAGCCGGGGTCACGGGCCGCTGCGTACGAACGCCGGGTGATCGAACATCCCAGGCGCTATGCGCTCATCGAGACCCTGGGCGGCGTCGGCGGGGTGATCGCGGGCATCGTCGGCGCGATGGTCGTCGCCTGGATCATCGCCCGGATCTCGCTCCCGGACCTCGACCTCCCGAACCTGCCGGACCTCCCCGACCTGCCGCTCCCCGACCTCCCCAGCATCCCGTGGCCGGCGATCCCCTGGCCGGACCTGCCGAACGTACAGGTCCCCGAATGGGTCAAGTGGGCCGCGAACCATCTCAAGTACGTCTGGCCCGTCGTCCTCGCCTTCTTCCTCGCCCAGGGCGAGATCAAGCGCCGCCGCAAGCACGCCGAGGCGTCAGGTACGTCGGCCGAGAAGTCACGCCCGCTGGGCGAGATGGCAACAGATGACGCTTCGGCCGACGAGGGTGACGTCTCGGACGACGGGGGTGACGTTTCGGCGGATGAGGGTCAGCGGCGGGGCTTGTAGGTCGGCTTCTCGCGCTTGAAGGCGGCCTCGCGGGCGATCTTGGTGTTCTCGCCGAAGAGGAGGCGGACCTGCTCGATGCGCTCGCGGGAGAAGGTGCGCTTGATGGGGCCGTACCAGGTGTCGTTGAAGAGGCGCTTGGCGGCGGCGAGCTGGTCCGGGGAGCGCTCGGAGAGCCTGCGAGCGAAGGCGGTGGCGGTGGCCACCGGGTCGGCGGAGAGCTCGGTGACCAGGCCCAGCTCGTAGGCACGCTCGCCGGAGAACTGCTCGGCGGTCATGGTGAGCTTCTTGGCGGTGTCGATGCCGACGACCTCGGAGAGCGACCGGATGCCGGTCATGTCGGGGATGATGCCCCACTTGCCCTCGAGGACCGACCACTGCGAGTCGGGCTCGGCGATGCGGAAGTCGGCGCCGAGCGCGATCTGCACGCCACCGCCGAGGCAGTGGCCGTGGATGGCCGCGATCACCGGGACCGGCAGCCGACGCCAGGCCCAGACCGACTCCTGGAAGAGGTTGGTGCCGCGGAAGGGGACGGGCAGGAACGCGCCGACGACCTTCTTCGGGTCACGCAGGACCGAGGCGAAGTCGAGACCGGCGGTGAACGCGTCTCCCTCACCGGCGATGACCACCGCTCGCAGGTCGTGGTTCTTGCTGAGCATCTTGGCGGTGGCGACCAGCTCCCGGAGCAGGTCGAGCGTCAGCGCGTTGAGCTTGTCAGGGCGGTTCAGGCGCACCTGGGCGATGCCGTCGTTGATTTCGGTGGTGACGAGGGGCATGGGGAGAACAGTACGGGGCAGTAGGCATGATGGGACACATGGCTGACCCTCGCGCTGGAACGCTCGCTACACCTGCCGACCTGGTCGACGTACCTCACCTGGTCGCCTCCTACTACAACCTGCAGCCGGACCCCGACGATCCGGCCCAGCAGGTCGTCTTCGGCACCTCCGGGCACCGCGGCTCCTCGCTCAGGTCGGCCTTCAACGAGGCGCACATCCTGGCCACGACCCAGGCGATCGTCGACTACCGGACCTCGCAGGGGATCGACGGGCCGCTCTTCATCGGGCGCGACACCCACGGCCTCTCCGAGCCCGCCTGGGCGAGCGCGCTGGAGGTGCTGGTCGCCAACGACGTACGTGTCCTGGTCGATGACCGTGACGGCTACACGCCCACGCCGGCGGTCTCGCACGCGATCCTTCGGGCCAACGCCGGACGGGTCTCGACAGGCTCGACGGTCTCGACAGGCTCGACCACCGGGAGCGGCCTCGCCGACGGGATCGTGGTGACCCCGTCCCACAACCCGCCCTCCGACGGCGGCTTCAAGTACAACCCGCCCCACGGCGGTCCCGCCGACTCCGACGCGACCAAGGTCATCGCCGCGCGGGCCAACGAGCTGATCCGGGCGGGGCTAGCCGGCGTCAAGCGGGTGCCGTTCGCTGCCGCGCGACGGAAGGCCGAGGCGTACGACTTCCTGGGCTCCTACGTCGACGACCTGCCCAACGTGGTCGACCTGGCCTCCATCCGTGAGTCGGGCGTGCGGATCGCGGCGGATCCGCTCGGGGGCGCCTCGGTCGCCTACTGGGCCGAGATCGCCGAGCGGCACAAGCTCAAGCTCAACGTGGTCAACGAGCTGGTCGACCCGACGTGGCGTTTCATGCCGCTGGACTGGGACGGCAAGATCCGGATGGACTGCTCCTCCCCCAGCGCGATGGCCGAGCTGGTGCGCTTTCTGGAGGGCAACCCGGAGTTCGACATCGCCACCGGCAACGACGCCGACTCCGACCGGCACGGGATCGTCACCCGCGACGCCGGGCTGATGAACCCCAACCACTTCCTCGCGGTCGCGATCGACCACCTCTTCGGCGGCGCACGTCCGGACTGGCCAGCCACCGCGCGGATCGGCAAGACGTTGGTCTCGTCCTCGATGATCGACCGGGTCGCCGGCTCCCTCGACAAGCCGCTGGTCGAGGTGCCGGTCGGCTTCAAATGGTTCGTCCCGGGTCTGATCGACGGCTCCTTCGGCTTCGGCGGCGAGGAGTCCGCGGGCGCCTCGTTCCTGCGCTTCGACGGCACCGTCTGGACCACCGACAAGGACGGGATCATCCTCGCCCTGCTCGCCTCCGAGATCATGGCCCGCACCGGGAAGTCGCCGTCGGAGCGCTATGCCGAGCTGGTCGCCGAGCTGAATCCTGGGGGCGACGGCGAGCCGGCGTACGCCCGTATCGACGCCGCTGCCACCCGCGAGGAGAAGGCCAAGCTGGCCGCCCTCTCCCCCGATGCTGTCACCGCCACCACCCTGGCCGGTGAGGAGATCACCGCCAAGCTCACCGAGGCGCCCGGCAACGGCGCGGCCATCGGCGGCCTGAAGGTGACCACCGAGTCGGCCTGGTTCGCCGCCCGCCCGTCGGGGACGGAGGACGTCTACAAGATCTACGCCGAGTCCTTCCGCGGCCCCGACCACCTGGCCGCCGTCCAGGCGGAGGCCAAGGAGGTCGTCGCGGCGGCGTTGAGCTAGCGCTCAGCCCAGGGATCAACGGAGCCAGAAGGGGTGCTCAGCGTCCTCACGCACGGTCACGTTGACCCGGTTGAAGAGGTTGTGGGTGGCGATGCAGAGGACCAGGGCGGCGGTCTGCTTCTCGTCGTAGTGCTTGGTGACCTCGCGCCAGAGCTCGTCTGGCACCGCGTCCTCGGAGTCAGCGAGGCGGGTGACGGCATCGGCGAGGGCGAGGGCCGCCTTCTCCGCGTCGTCGAAGAAGGGCGACTCGCGGAAGGCGGCCAGACCGACGATCTTCTCGATCGGAATGCCGACGTCGGCGAGGCGTACGGCGTGGCCTTGGAGGCAGGCGGCGCAGCCGTTGAGCTGGCTCACTCGGATGGCGACGAGCTCGGTCGTGGTCTCGGGGAGGCCGCCCTCGGCCACTGCGGCCAGGAGGTTGCCGATGCCCTTGAAGGCCTGCGGGATGACTTCTGCTGGGTTCTTCATTCGGTTGCTCATGCCATCTCGACCCGGGCGGCGGCGCAGGTGTGACGGGTCGGTGAAAGAAAAAGTTCTTTCACCGGATCGGTCACATCTGATCTGCTTCACGGGTCGGGTCCATGGGGCGAGAAGACCCAGAGACCTAGAGAACCAGGGAGCAGACGATGCAACAGGAGTGGCTGGCCAAACGGTTCGAGGAGGAGCGGCGACAGCTGTTCGGGGTGGCCTACCGGCTGCTCGGCTCGGCCGCCGAGGCCGAGGACGCCGTCCAGGACGCCTGGGTCCGGCTGAGCAGGAGCGACGCCGACGAGATCGACAACATCGGCGCCTGGCTGACGACGGTGGTGGCCCGCGTCTCGCTCAACATGCTGCGCTCACGCAAGACCCGGGGCGAGGTGTCCCTGGCCGCCGGGCCTCTCGAGGCCGGGCTGCCGGACCCGTCGGTCGTCCTCGACGACGGCACGAGGCAGGATCCGGCCGAACGGGCGGTCCTCGCCGACTCGGTCAGCCTCGCTCTCCTGGTCGTGCTCGACCAGCTCTCCCCCGACGAGCGGCTGGCCTTCGTACTCCACGACCTCTTCGCCGTGCCCTTCGACGAGATCGCGACGATGCTCGACCGCTCCTCGGACTCGACCCGGCAGCTCGCGAGCAGGGCTCGGCGGAGGGTCAGAGGTCGTACGCCGGAGGCCGCTGTCACCGCACAGCGCGAGGTCGTCGACGCCTTCTTCGCAGCGGCCCAGGACGGCGACTTGGACCGCCTGATCGGTGCCCTCCATCCCGATGTCGTCCTGCGGGCCGACATTGGTTCCGGGATCACCACCTACCGCGGCGCCGCGAAGGTCGCCGGCAACGCGGTCATGTATGCCCATGCCGACCGCGTCACCCATCCTGCTCTCGTCAACGGCTCCGCCGGCGTCGCGGTCACCGTCCACGGGAGGCTCTACAGCGTCATGGCGTTCACCGTGGTCGACGGCCGGATCACCGAGATCGAGGCGTACGCAGACCCTGCCCAGGTCGCGAAGCTCGCCGAAAGCCTGGGCATGGAGTCAGCGCACGGCTAGGCCGCTTGGCGGCGAGGCCGCCCGCGGCCACGCTTGTGGGTGACCACCTGGCCGCGCTCGACGATCTCGCCGCCCCAGACGCCCCACGGCTCCGAGCGGGCCAGGGCGCCGGAGAGGCACTCCCGCATCACCGGGCAGTCGAGGCAGCGGTCTTTGGCCACCTCGAGGGCGGCAGGGGACTCTGAGAACCACAACGCAGAGTCGTTTCCGTGGCACGGCAGGCCGGCGGCGTACAGAGGTGGGATGATCTCGAGGGGCACCCCATGAGAATCTGCGCCTGAGGTAGTCCCGCGCATCGGGAAACTACCTTAGATCGCCCCTGAGGCCGCTCCTGAGCCGCGCGCGAGCCGTCCGGAATCGAATCGTTTTGGACTTGTGATACCCGTTTGCACGCCCGTGTGATGCAAATCTCTCTACGATGCGAAGGCGCCGCGACCTGACGCGGCGCAATCCCGAGAGGAGCAACCGTGAAGCTCGGAATGCAAGGAATCAGCCTTGCACTCGTCGCGGCGGGCATGGTGGTCACACCGATCGCAGCCGTCGCCGCACAGCCGGATTCAAGCGCCATCGACCAGCTCAGGGCCGATGCCGACAAGACGGTCACACTCAAGAAGGAGGGTGCCACCGGCCAGATCGGCTTCGTATCCACCAAGGGTGACCTACTGCCCGACGTCGCAGCCGACAGCAGGTCGGAGGCGGCCGCCAAGGCCCGCAAGTACCTCGACAAGTATGCCCCCGTCTTCGGGGCCGAGGCCGACCAGCTCGACCAGTCGAAGGTCACCACGAACCCCGCCGGCTGGACCGTCGAGTTCAAGCAGGAGTACGAGGGTGTGCCGGTCTTCGGCGGCGTCCTGAAGGCTCACGTCGACAAGGCCGGCGACCTGACCTCGGTCAACGGTTTCGCCGCCCCGTCGCTCGACCTCAGCACGACCCCGAAGTGGTCGAAGGAGAAGGCGAGCGCCAAGGCGCTCGACCTCGTGAAGGCGAAGCCCGCCGACGCCCACGCCGACAGTCAGGTCAACACGTCGGGCGTCGAGGTGGTCAAGGCCGACCTCAACGTCTACCGCATGGGCGCCGCCCAGGGCGTGAGCGGCAAGAGCCTGCTCGCCTGGGTCATCGAGGTGTCCAACAAGTCCACCGTGCGCGAGACCGTCGTGCTCGACGCGGCCAACGGCAAGCCGGTCAACCGCTACTCGATGATCCACTCGGCCAACGAGCGGGAGCTGATCGAGAAGCACAACACCCCTGACACCGGCGACGACGCGACCGTCTGGCTCGAGAACGACGCCTTCCCCGGCACGCTCGACCAGGACCAGGCCAACGAGGTCGCCACCACCGGCGAGTCCTACTGGCTCTACAAGAACACCTTCGGCCGCGACTCCTACGACGGCTCCGGCGCGAAGATGGTCACGGTCAACAACGACCCGGCGATCTCGTGCCCGAACGCCAACTGGAACGGCGCGACCACCAACTACTGCTCCGGGGTCACCTCCGACGACGTGGTGGCGCACGAGTGGGGCCACGCCTACACCGAGCACACCTCCGGCCTGATCTACCAGTGGCAGTCGGGCGCGCTCAACGAGGCGTACTCCGACATGTGGGGCAACGCGGTTGACTTCCTCAACACCCGCGAGAACACCACGGACGACGTGATCCGCTCCGACGACGCCTGCTCGACCTCGTCGCCCGCGCGGGTGAAGTTCGAGATCACCGCGCCGGAGGACATCGCGGGGCTCTGCCAGGTGGCGTCGGCCTCCTGGACTGCACCCGACGCGTTCGCCACGCCGGTGAACGCGAACCTCGTGGTCGCCCGTGACGCCGCGAACACCGAGGGCCCGTCCGAGACCGACGGCTGCACCGCGTACTCCAACGCCGCCGACGTGGCCGGCAAGTGGGCCTACGTCGACCGGGGCACCTGCTCCTTCCAGATCAAGGCGGACAACGCGGTCGCGGCCGGTGCCGCCGGCCTCGTGGTCGGGAACAACACCGCTGCGGCGCCCGGCTCGATGAGCGGCACCTCGACGATTCCCGGCGTCATGATCGACATGGCACACGGCGAGAAGGTGCGTACGTCCGGTTCGGCGACTGCGACGATCTCGCAGACCGCCAACACCGCCGAGTCCGAGCGCTGGCTGGTGGGTGAGGACTCCACCGCCTTCGGCGGCGCGATCCGCGACATGTGGAACCCGACCTGCTACGGCGACCCGGGCAAGGTCTCCGACGAGGAGTACCACTGCGACACCACCGACGCCGGCGGCGTGCACTCGAACTCCGGCGTCATCAACCACCACTTCGCCCTGCTCGTGGACGGCGGCGCCTACAACGACGTCACCGTGCCGAGCATCGGCCTCGACAAGGCGGCCAACCTGATCTGGCACACCCAGACCAACTACCTGACGCCGACCTCGGGCTTCCCCGAGTACGCCCAGGCGATGGTCACCTCGTGCGCCGACCTGGCCGGGGCCACCAACCTCAAGAAGCTCACCCTCGGCACCTCGACACCGCAATCCGGCGGCGGCGAGACCCCGGGTGGCGCGGCCGAGGCTCCGGCTCTCGAGCCGATCACCGCCGCTGATTGTGCTGCCGTCGTTGCGGCCAACACGGCCACCGAGCTCGCCGACGAGCCCGTCCAGTGCAACTTCGGTCCGCTGCTCGACCAGGACACCCCCGCCATCTGCGGCGAGGGCACCAACGAGGTTTCCACCTACACCGAGACCTTCGAGGACGGCCTCAGCGGCTGGTCCCAGGACGCCGAGGCGTGGAACGGCGGCAACGGCTTCCCGTGGGAGGCCCGCTCCGACATCGAGGGCAACGAGACCGGAGTCGCCTGGGGCCCTGACCCCGCGGACGTCGGTTCCTGCGGTGGTCCGAACGACCCCGACGACCTGACCTCTCGCAACGGCCTGATCTCCCCGGAGATCACCGTGCCCGCAGGCCAGACGCCGCGCCTCACGTTCGACCACTCGGTACGCACCGAGGCCGGCTGGGACGGCGGCAACGTCAAGGTGTCGGTCAACGGCGGCGACTTCGCGCTCGTCGACCAGGCCGCGTACCTCTTCAACGCTCCCGGCGGCACGCTCGGCGACGGCAGCGGCTACTTGGAGGGTCAGCCGGTCTGGACCGGCACCGACGGTGGCAAGTTCACCGGCGAGTGGGGCACGACGATCGTCGACCTGGACGCGGTCGCCGACGCCGGCGACACCGTGAAGTTCCGCTTCGACATGGGTCGTGACGGCTGCAACGGCGTCGAGGGTTGGGCCATCGACAACGTCTCGGTGAGCTACTGCACCGAGAAGGCCGTCCCGGAGATCACCGCCGAGTCGCCGAAGAAGGGCAAGGTCGAGATCACCGTCGACGGCAAGCGCGCCTCTGGCGAGATCGTCGTCACCGAGGACGGCAAGCGCGTCGGCCGGTTCCGTCTGAAGAAGGACGAGACGGCCACCTTCCGCGCCCGCCGAGGCGAGCACACCTACCAGGTGGCCTACTCGGGTGACCGGAAGAACGAGGCGATCACCGAGACGGTGACCGTCAGGGTCAAGTAGCCGTCACACCTCAGGAGCCCCGCCGGACAACCCAGTTCGGCGGGGCTCTTCGTGTCCCTACACTCACCCCATGCGCGGAACGATCCTGACCATGGGCGGTGGCGGCTTCTCGATGCCGGAGGTGCACGGGCAAGACTTCTCGCCGCTCGATGCGCACCTGAGCAGCCTGAGCGGCAAGGAGCGGCCCAAGGTCTGCTTCGTCGCCACCGCGAGCGGGGACGCCGACAGCTATCACGACAAGTTCCTCGCCGCCTACGCCGAGCGTTCCGAGGCGAAGGTGCTGTCGCTGTTCAACAAGGCTCCCGAAGGGCACGAGCTCCCGATCAACGACCTCGAGCAGCTGCTCGACCAGGACATCGTCTACGTCGGCGGCGGGTCCACCGCCAACCTGCTGGCGATCTGGCGACTGCACGGGCTGCCCGCTCTGCTGGAGAAGGCCGCCGGCGGCGGCACGATCCTGGCGGGGATCTCGGCCGGCGCCAACTGCTGGTACGAGGCCTCCTCGACCGACTCCTTCGGCCCGACCGCTCCACTCCCCGACGGCCTGGGCTTCCTTCCCGGCTCGTTCTGCCCGCACTACCTCGGCGAGGCGGACCGGCGCGAGACGTACGTCCGGTTCGTCGGCTCCGGGGCGCTGCCGGCCGGTTACGCAGCCGACGACGGCGTCGCCCTGCTGTGGCGCGACGGCGAGCTGGTCGAGGCGATCAGCGAGCGGCCCGACGGAATCGCCTACGCCGTCGGGCCGGACGGAGAGATCCCGCTCGAGGTGAGGGTGCTCGCCTAGATGATTGACGCAAGGGCTGGGCGAGCCGATTCGCGCTCGGCGCCGCGCTCGCAAGGCGCCGCCTCGAAGGAATACCGGTTGTCTTTCGAGGGGCGGCAACGCCGCGAGCGCGGATGCCGAGTGCGAAGCGGCCGGTCAGACCGCGCATCAATCATCTAGGGCACGTAGAGCAGGGCGTACGTCGCGACGTGGCAGAACCCGAAGAGCGCGGGCGCCCACACCTCGATGTTGCTCATCGGCAGGTAGCGCGAGCTGTCGCGCCCCAGGCCGACCGCCGACCACTCCGCGACACCAGGCGCCGCGGGAAGCTGCTTCTCGAGGTGGAAGATGACGGAGTACTTCCCGCTCGCCATCTGCCGGTAGGAGCGGATGATCCAGAACCAGCCGAGGCAGGTGCCGAGGGCGGCGATCAGGGCGACGGTGAAGAGCCAAGGCTGCTCGGGCGAGCTGGCCACGAGGACGGTGCCGGCGACCAGGAGCCCGATGTTGAGGACCAAAAGGAAGGCGCTGGTGAGCGTACGTCGCACGCTGAGCCGCTCCGCCTCGGCGACGTAGAGCTTGTACTGGTCGAAGAGCACCGCGCGGTCACCGCTGGAGAGCACGTCGGGAGGCAGCACCCACAGACCGTCGGCGAGCGCCGAGGAGTTCGGCTGGTTGGCGGTCACATAGCTGCGCACCGCGGTCTGTGACCCGGTGCCGGGAATCAACTCGTTCTCCATAGTGGCTAGTTGTCTACCGCTCCCGGCGGACGATGTCCATACGAGGTTCGTCACCGTGTGGACATCCAGCCGCCGGGAAGCAGGAAGCGTCAGACAGCCTTGCCGACCGAGGCCGCACCGGCAGCCTCGAACTCCTTCAGGATGCGCCGGCGGGTGCGGGTGTCGCCGCGGACGGCCTTGACCAGCTTGCCGAACTGCGAGGGAGCGTTGCGCACGTTGGTGGACTCGAAGAAGCCGTTGGGCATCGAGAGGCGCAGGACCTTGTGCCAGGCCGAAGCGACCTGCTGCGGCATCGGCGCGGTGTGGTAGTTCAGGCCGTACTTGTCGAACAGCGCGCGGACCTTGGGAGCGATCTCGGCGTAGCGGTTCGAAGGCAGGTCCGGGAAGATGTGGTGCTCGATCTGGTGGGACAGGTTGCCCGACATCAGGTGCAGGAACTTCGAGCCGGAGATGTTGGCCGAGCCGAGCATCTGGCGGACGTACCACTCGCCACGAGTCTCGTTCTCGGGGATGTCCTTGAGCTCGAACGTCTCCACGCCCTCGGGGAAGTGACCACACATGATCACCGAGTGGGTCCAGACGTTGCGTACGAAGTTGGCGGTCACGTTGGCCAGCAGCGTGGTCGGGCCGGAGAGCGTCACCATCGAGGCCAGCGGGTGCGCGACGTAGTCCTTGAACGCCTGGCGGCGGATCTTCTTGACCGTGTTGCGTGCCATCTCGTGCCAGCCCTCGGGCATGTCACGGCCGCTCTTCTTGAGGCGGCGCATCTTGCCGAGCTCGAGGTCGTAGGCCGCGATCCCGTACTCGAAGATGCACATGTTGATGAAGTTCATCAGCGGCTGACTGAGCGTCGCCGGCGTCCAGCGCTGCTCCTCGTCGACGCGCATGATGCCCCAACCGAGGTCGTTGTCCTTGCCGACGATGTTGGTGTAGGTGTGGTGCAGCTCGTTGTGGGAGTGCTTCCAACCCTCGCTGGTGGAGGCGTTGTCCCACTCCCACACGGAGGAGTGGATCTTCGGGTCACGCATCCAGTCCCACTGGCCGTGCATGATGTTGTGGCCGATCTCCATGTTGTCCAGGATCTTGGCGATCGAGAGACCGACGGTGCCGACGACGAACGCCGGCGGGAAGATGCTCGCCAGGAGGACCGCGCGGGAGCCGAGCTCCAGGGAGCGCTGGACCTTGATGACCTTGTGGATGTACGCGGCGTCGCGCTCACCACGGGTGTCGAGGACGTCTTGGCGGATGGCGTCGAGCTCGCGGCCGAGCTGCTCGACGTCCTCGCGGCTGAGGTGGGCGATGGGGCCGGTGTAGGCCGGGGCTTCGGGTGCGATGGTCATGTCTGTCTCGCTCTCGTGCTGGGTCGATCAGGCGGGGTGGTCGATGACGCACTCGCCGGCGGCGGCGGAGATGCAGGTCTGGATGGGGACGCCCTGGGGCCCGGTCTCACCGGGTCGGGCGACGGTGAGCTCACCGTTGCGGAGGTCACGGACAGCGCCCTCCTTCATCGGGAGCACACAGCCGAAGCAGATGCCCATACGACAACCGCTCGGCATCAGGACGCCGGCCTCTTCGGCGGCGTCGAGGATCGGCTTGTCGCCAGCGGCATCGACGGTCTTGCCCTTGAAGGCGACGGTGCCGCCCTCGCTGGTCACGACGGTGGCCAGGCGGAACTGCTCGGTCTGGAGCGGCAGGCCCTCGGCGTCGTACCAGGACTGCAGGGTGTCGAGGAGACCGGCGGGACCGCAGGCGTACGCCCTGCGCTCCTTCAGGTCGGGGACGAGCTCGGTGAGGGCGTCGAGGTCGAGGCGCCCCTCGGAGCCGGTGTAACGGGTGATGAGGCGGATCGCGCCGGCCTCCTCGAGGGACTCGAGGTTGCGGATGAAGATCGAGTCGGGGCGGCTCGGGGCGACGTGCACGACGGTGACGTCGAGGCGCTGGTGCTCGACGACGCCCTCGTCGGTGACCGGGAAGAGGTTGCGCAGCATCCCGATGACCGGCGTCACGCCGGAGCCGGCCGTGACCATCAGGAACTTGTGGCCGCGCAGGTCGCTGGGGAGGACGAAGTCGCCGGCCGCCTGCTCGAGGTGGACGATCCTGCCCGGGCGCAGACGGCGCACCAGGTGGCTGGAGACCTTGCCGTCGGGGACAGCCTTGACGGTGATCGAGATGAGGCCGTCCTTGCGGGGACCGTGGGTCAGCGAGTAGGCCCGCCAGTGGCGTACGCCGTCGACCTCGACGCCCACGCGGACGTACTGGCCGGGCGTGTGGCCCTCCCAGTCCGCGCCGGGCTTGATCTCGATGGTGGCCGCGTCGGCGGTCTCCGGAGTGACCTTCACGATGCGTCCGCGCAGGTCAGCGCCGGGCCGGAGCGGGTTGAAGAGGTCGAGGTAGTCGGCGGGGGCCAATGGAGTAGCGATCGTCTCAGCGAGCTCCCACG
Source organism: Nocardioides sp. NPDC006273 (assembly GCF_040613495.1). NCBI lineage: Bacteria > Bacillati > Actinomycetota > Actinomycetes > Propionibacteriales > Nocardioidaceae > Nocardioides > Nocardioides sp. NPDC006273. The sequence goes on from NZ_JBEXSD010000005.1 coordinate 42,292, forward strand.
CCTTGCGCGAGAGTCGCTCCCGCAGCGCGGGGCGCCTGGCCTTGCTCGGGGAGAGCAAGGCGGGGGATGTGGAGATCTCAACCATGTCTCCATGGTGCTACTTATTCGAGGTAAACTCCTGTGTTAGCGACGTGAATCTGATAGGCGGATTTGTACGTGACGAACAAAAGTTCCCGAGATATCCCTGAACTCTCATCGTATGACGTCCAGCTGACCCCCGAGGTCATCGCCTCGATCCGAGAGGTGCTCCCCCAGGTCGGGGAGGATGTGGTGGCCGCGGTCATCGCCGAGGTGCCGCCCTATCAGGACGCGCTCTCCGGACACATGGGCGAGACCATCCGAACCGCGGTCGGGGTCGCGCTGGGCGGCTTCCTGTCGCTCGCCTCCGGCGCCGGCCTCGCTGCCGACGTGTCGGCCGCCACCCCGCCGGCACTTCAGGGCGCCTACGACCTCGGGCGCGGCGAGGCCAGGAGCGGACGCACGATGGAGGCCCTGCTCGCCGCCTATCGCATCGGGGCCAGGGTCGCCTGGAGGCAGCTCGCCAGCAAGGCCGTCGAAGGCGGGATGGAACCGGCGATGCTGGTCGAGTTCTCCGCGCTGGTCTTCGCCTGGATCGACGAGATCTCGGAGGCCTCGGCCGCCGGACATGCCGACGAACGCGCCACCACCGGACGCGTGCAGCGCCAGCTGCGCGAGCGCCTGGCCCGGAGGCTGCTGGCCGAGGCGACGACCCCGGAGGAGCTCGATGACGCCGCCGCGCGCGCCGAGTGGACTCCCCCCAGCACGCTGACCGCCGTGCTCGTGCCGAACTCCCAGGTCGGCAGTCTCCTCGCCAAGGTCAACCAGTCCACGCTGGAGTTCGACGACCTGCGCGATCTGAGCGACCACACCCTGCTGCTCGTCCCCGACGCCCACGGCCACCGTCGGCGGCCCCTGATGAAGGCACTGGAAGGTCGTCGGGCCGTGGTCGGGCCGGCCAAACCGTGGCGCGAGGCCAGGGTCTCCTACGAGCGCGCCCGCCGCGTCCACTTCGCGGATCTCGGGTCCGACACCGAGCAGCACCTGGTCGAGCTGGTGCTGTCCGCCGACTCCGATGCCCGCGAGGACCTCCGCGCCCAGGTGCTCGCCCCCTTGGCCGACCTGCGTCCAGCCACCGCCGAGAAGCTCACCGAGACGCTGCGCTCATGGCTCCTCCACCAGGGCCGGCGCGAGGACGTCGCGGACGAGCTCTTCATCCACCCCCAGACCGTCCGCTATCGGATGGGACAGATACGCGACGTGTACGGCGATCGGCTCGACGATCCCGCGATGCTCCTCGCCCTCACGGTCGCCCTGGGCTGACAACAGGATCAGCCCAGGAAATCACTCGAGTCCGCGACGGCACGCTCGCTCGGCGGAGGCAGAAGCAGCGCTATCGGCTGCCCCCTGTCCATCACGACCATCGACTCGCCGCGCGTCGCCCGGTCGATCACGATCTCGGTCTCATTGGCCAGCTCCTCGGCTGTCACCTCGTTCATGGCGCCACGGTACGTCGGCGCCGCGTGCTCGGCGGCACAGTTCCACGGCCTTCAGCTCTTATCGAGATAGAGGCAGAAGGGATGACCCTCGAGATCGAGCATGACGCGTACGTCGTCCTGAGGTTGGAAGTCTGCGAGCTGCGCACCCAGGTCAGCGGCGTCCTCGACTGCCGCAGCCAGGTCCGTGACTCCGATGTCCAGGTGGACCATCTGCTGCTGGTCTTCGGGATCGCTCGGCCAGACCGGCGGCCGGTAATGGCGGTCGAACTCGAAGGCGAGGTTGCTGTGAGTTGCGTTGCCTGACAGATCACGGATGAGGACGGTGGCGTACGTCGGTTCGGAGCTGCTGACCTCCCAGCCGAACAGGTCCGCATAGAAACTGGCGAGTGCGGGCGGGTCGGTGCAGGCGAGGTTGACACCGATCCATCCTGTGGCGCCCCTGATCCCGGCCATCTCATTCACCGTCTCGCGGGTCTTCGCCGACGAGACCGTCGATGGACTCGCGGATGAGGTCGGCGTGACCGGTGTGACGCGCGTACTCCTCGATCATGTCGGCGACGTAGCGGCGGGCGTTGGCCTCCACACCCCACTCAAGGTTGGGCGCGACGGTGTCCCAGCCGTCGACCGCAAGGGCCTCGGTGATGGCACGGCGCGACTTGGCCACCGCTCCTTCCCAGAGCGCCATCAGGTCGGAGGCGGTGTCCTCCGACTCGGTCCGATGATCCCAGTCCTCCAGACTCAGGTCGTAGCGGTCCCAGACGTCGGGGTAGCCCTTGCCTGCGAGGACTGCGGTGAAGTAGTGGTCTTCGCAGAAGGCGAGGTGCTTGAGCAGCCAGCCGATCGTGATCTCCGAGGGTTCCAGCCGCTGGCGCAGCTGCTCATCGGTGAGGCCGCCACACTTCCAGGCAAACGTACGCCGGATGCGGTCGAGCGTGCTGAGCAGCGTCCCGGTCTCGTCCATGACAGGAGTCATGTCGACCGGCCGGGTGGTGTCGATGCAGGTCATGCCCGTCAGGCTAAGCAAGGTTCCGGACGCAAGACTTCCGCATAGCAGCGCTCATCGGCCGGCCACCGCCTCATGCGGCGAGATCGTGGTCCAGGAGTACGTCGCGCAGCGTGAACTCGGCCCGAGACAGTGGTGGCGGGTCCGGTTGCCAGGTTTCGGGTGGTGGGCTGAGGTAGGTGTGGCCGGTGGGTGTGATGGTGATGATGCTGCCGTCGGGTCCGGGTCTGGCCTGCCAGCCGAGCGCTTCCTTGGCCTGATTGCACCGCTCACACAACCCTTGGAGATTCGCGCCGCTGGTGGTGCCGCCATCTGCGTGGCGCTGGGCGTGGTCGATGTTGCGGATGGGGGCGTCGCAGCCGTTGGTGCGGCAGATCCCGCCGTCGCGGGTGGTGATGAACTCGGCGAGGCTGTCGGGTGCTTTGCGGGAGCGGGATTCCATCGCGATCAGCTGGCCGGCGGGGTCGGCGTAGAGCCGACGGACGAACACCTCGGCGTCACTGAGTGCTTCGCGCGCCCAAGTGACAGGAACGGGTCCGTAGCCTTCGACCATGGCCGGCTGGTCGGTGTCGTTGGCGAGCGTATCGGCGGTCATGACGATCTTGACCTCGACTCGAGGCCCCGCACCGTCCTCGACGGTGGCGCGTCCGGTGACGCGGTCGACGAGGGTGTCGGCCATGACCTGACCGCGGGACCGCTCGTCGCCGGCAGCTTGGGCAGCCTTGGCTGCTTGGTCCAGTGCCGCGAAGACCGCGACGCCGTCCTTGACCGGCAACAGGGCCCCGAGCCAGGTCATCGTGTCCGGTGCGGGCCGGAGGCTGACCCGGCGGTCCTTCTCCGCGTTCGCGGCCTGGGCCACCACGGATTCCTGGTCGAGGGTGATCGCGAGCTTCTTGGCCGCATTCTCGAGCTGCCGCAACCCCATGACCACAACAGCCGGCGGTTCACCGTCCAGGCCGAGGGCGCAGAGCTGGTAGTCGATGACCCGGCGGTCCTCTACTGACAGGCAGGCGGTCTCGCGGGCGAGGATGGTGGCCTGCCACTGCGAGAACAGGCCGGCTCTCATCAACGCGAAGGTGTGCGGCATCTCTGCAACAAGGATCTTCGCGAGCCCGAGCAGCTTGGCGCCCTTGGCGGGTGAGACTCGCCGGGCGAGCGCGATCTGGGAGGCGACGCCCTCACCCAGTTTCCGTGCCGGCACTCCTGCCTCGGCCTGCCGTGCCCGGACGGCCTCATCGAGGCGTACGGCTGCTTCTGCTTGGACTGCCTCAGCGACACACTTGATCTCTTCGAGCCGGCTGATCCAGTCGACCAGCTCACCCTCGGACGCGCCCAGGGGCGGCCCGGTGAGGAGTTGGTCGACGGTCTCGTTCATACGCTTGATTATATGCTAAACAGCACCACAGTGCTACCTGTTTGGGCTGGTCAGCCGCAGTTTACGCAGTCAGCGACAAGCAACCTGAACTCCGCGCCACACCCCCGCCGCCGCCCCGATATAGGCGAAATCTTTCTCGATCAGGTGCCGGGTCAAGGACCGCGAAGCGGCCGGCGAAGCCGGCGCCCGAAGGGCGTCCTTGAGGCGGCGGCTGATCGAGAAACACTCGAGGAAGGGTCGGCGGCGAACCCTGAAACGAAGAAACAGTCGCTATGCGAGGTTTCCTCAGCGAAGGCCTCGACACGCCTCCGCCTGGCTAGCACACGGTCGATTCCCCGGGCACGACATACCAGCCCGGCAAACGGGGTACCGCTCTCGGCATGACTGACACCACTGCCTATCGGTCCATGACCGCAACTCCGCTGCAGATCGCGGCGACGGTCGTGGGCGCGACGTTTCTGCTCGTCGGAGTCCTCGGGTTCATCCCGGGCGTCACCACCGACTATGACTCGATGACCTTCGCCGGCCACGAGTCCAGCGCCATGCTCCTCGGCATCTTCCAGGTGTCGATCCTGCACAACATCGTGCATCTCCTGTTCGGGATCGCCGGCCTCGTCCTGGCAACCACCTGGAACGGAGCCCGTGGCTACCTGATCGCAGGCGGGGCGATCTACCTGATCCTGTGGATCTACGGCCTGTTGATCGATCACGGTAGCAACGCGAACTTCGTCCCGCTCAACGACGCCGACAACTGGCTTCATCTGGTATTGGGCGCGGGGATGATCGCGCTCGGCCTGGCCCTGGGGCGACGCCCGTACGCCGGAGATCGACCTGGCGCACTCTGACCGAAGCGAGGGTCGCGACGTCGCCGATCCGGAGAAGGGTTGACCTCAACTCGACATGAGCACCCACGCTGGAGTCATGAAGTTCACCGACACGCAGCTCCGCTACCTTCGCACCCAACCGCTGGGAAGGCTCGCGACCCTGGCACCCGACGGGGGCCTACAGAACAACCCCGTCGGGTTCAAGGTCGACGAGGAGCACCGGATCCTGATCGGCGGCTATGAGATGGGCAAGTCCAGGAAGTTCAAGAACGCCCAGAAGCACGCCCAGGTCGCATTTGTCGTCGACGACCTGAAGTCCACCAACCCCTGGCAGCCACGGATGGTCGAGATCCGCGGCACCGCCGAGGCCATCACCGACATCGATCCGCCGATGGAAGGCATGTCACGCGAGATCCTGAGGATCACCCCGACGCGAATCATCGAGTACGGGCTGGACGCCTGACCACGGTGGCTCCAACCGCAGCTACCGCTTGCCCCGCAACCGAGCGGGCAGCAGGGAGAGCGGGTTGACCGCCGCGCGGATGCGCTGCCAGCGCGTGCGAGAGCCGGACAAGGACGTACGCAGCGTTCCGACCTGCTCCCAGAAGGTCTCCACGTCGTCGTCCGCCGGCCCGGACTCGCCGAACATGGTGGTGTCGGTGAGGAGGGCGAGACCCGGGGCGCCGTCCATGCCCGCGGACGCGGAGAGGACGGAGGCCTGCTCGCGGCGGGTGGCGCCGCCGGGGGCGGCTACCCCGAAGTCTCGGGCGTGGTCGAGGGTCTCGCGCCAGCCGCCGGAGAGGCGGGCGACGGGAGTCCCGCGGGTGCGCCGGCGGTGGCGGCGCCAGATCTTGGCGCCGACGATCGCGGCGCACATCGCCGCGATGAGGAGCAGCGGCAGGCCGACGTACTTGAGGACAGCCACCACCCAGCCCGGCAGGACGAACCCGTCGGGACGGGAGTTGGCCTTCTGGTTGACCGACTCGTCCAGCGGGTCGCCGGAGGTCGCGGGCGGACGCACCGGCGCCGGGGGCGGGACGACCTTGCCGGTGACGAGCTCCTCGGGCTGCGGAGCGTTCTGCTCGGGCGGCTTCTCGGTGTTCATGAACTCGTTCCAGTCCAGCGTCGCCCAGGAACCGTCCGACATCCGCAGCTCTACCCAGGCGTGCATGTCCTTGCCCTGGACGACACCGTCGGAGCCGACGACGGCCCCCAGCACCACCCGGGCCGGTACGCCGACCTGGTTGGCCAGGATCGCCATCAGCGCGGCGTACTGCTCGTCGTTGCCGGCGAGCTGACCACCCTTGGCGGTGAAGTCGGCAAGACGACGCAGCGAGTGGCCGGCCGGATACTGCTGGTTGGGCGGCTCCCCGTCCGTGTAGGTCCCCTCGGACTTCAGCTTCTCAGCCACCGCCAGCGCGTTGGTGATCGGCGAGTCACCCCCACCTGCGTACTCCGCCGCGAGCGCCTGGAACTGAGCGGCCTCGTCGCCGATCGGCGACCCGCCCGACCAGTTCTCGCTCTTCTCCCCGACCTTCTCGTCATCGACCGAGGCGGTGAAGGAGTAAGAGTCGCCCGGCTTCAGCGCCGAGGGCAGAACACCGGTGGACGTCGCCAGGTTGTAGCGGAACGTGTCGGAGTCGGGGCCGTCGAACGAGATATGTGTGAGCGCGGTCGGCAGCGGCACCCAGACGCCGCCGAAGTCCTCGCCGATCGTGATCGTCCCGCGCACCTGCTTGCCGTCGGCGAGCGGGTTGCGCAGCGTCGAGCTGATCTTCTGGAAGGTGTCGTCGGGACCTTCGGTCTCACCGGAGTCGTTGGCCGCGCGCCAGACGGTGCCGTCGTAGGAATCCATGGCGGCGACCCGGACCCGGGTCCCCTCGGGCAGGCCCGAGACGGTGAAGAGGTCCTTCTCGTAGAGCCGGCGATCGTCCTCCGGGGTCTGGTAGCCCTTGGTGTAGATCCGGAAGCCGGCCAGGGGCGAGGGATACTTCCCGACGTTGAAGGGCGGCTCGATCTCGCCGCGCAGCACAGTGCGCTCGGGCGCGATACCCGGGAGCAGCGGCCCGCCGAGGAACGCCAGCCCGGCCGCGCCGAGGCACAGACCGGCCCCGATGGCGGTCCGAGAGAGACGACGGCCACCGGCGGCGAGGGTGCGAGCCCGCAGCCCGCGGATGCAGAGCCAGGTGATCGCCACGGCGCCGAATAGCGCGCCCAGCAGGGCGGTCTTGGACGGGTCCTGTACGCCGAGCAGGATCACTCCGGCCATCAACGCGAACGCGACCAGCACCGGCGGCAGCGCCGCCTTCATCCGAACCGCCAGCGCGAAGCCGAGACAGCCGGAGACCAGGCCGAGGATGTACGGGATCGTCAGCAGCGCACCACCGTCCACCGGCGGCAGCGTGGTCAGCAGCCGCTTCCAGCCGTGCACGGAGTTGTCGGCGAGGGTGCCGATGGTGTCGGGGACCGGGAGGATCGAGAGGTTGCCGAGCCCGTGCAGCGCGACCGCGCCGCCGAGCACGAAGAAGGCGGCCAGCAGCCCGACGGCCAGCACGACCACCGGCTGCCCGCGGCCTGCGAAGGCGATGAGGATCCCGAGCAGTAGCCCGGCGACGCCGGCGATCAGGTAGGTCCAGCCGGCGTAGGTGTCATCGAAGCCGAGGAACGCGATGGTGCCGAGAAGGAACAGGAGGAGGGCGTCGACGGCGTGGTGCTTCTTCATCCGGACAACCCCTTAGACAGCACGATCGGCAGCTGGTCCAGATCGGGCAGGGTGAGCATGGGCAGGTCGGCGACGGCCTTGAACCCGGCCCGCTGCGAGGAGTCGACCCGCACGGCGACGGTGGTGGCATCGACCGAGAACTGACCGGCCGCGCGCTGCAGGGTCACGAACTGGGGATAGCGCCCGGTCACCAGCATCACCAGCGACGCGTCCGGCGCCTGCCGGGCAGCCTCGGCGGTGATCTCGATCAGGTTGGCCTGCTGCGGGGTCGCTCGGGAGCAGGCGTCCAGTGCGGACCGCCCTCCCCCGTTGGCCGCGGTCGCCCGCACCATCATCACGTCGCCGGTCGCGAACGAGACGTCGAACTCGTCCAGGATCCCGCGGCGCAGCAGGGAGCCTGCGATCGACATCGCCGTCTCGTACTCGTCCTCGTTGTCGTAGGACGTCGGCGAGGAGTCGACGATGACGACGATGTGGGAACGACGAGTGTCGAGGAACTGCCGCACCAGCAGCTGCCCGTGGCGTGCCGAGGAGCGCCAGTGGACGTGGCGCAGGTCGTCGCCGGGGACGTACTCGCGCAGTGCGTGGAAGGCCAGGTCGCTCATCGAGGTGTTCTGGGCCGTGGACCCCTCGAGGTCGCGGACCAGGCCGACCCCGAAGGGCTCCAGGTGGGTGGTGCGCGGGTGGACGAAGACCTCGGTGCGGTCCGTCCACTCCTGCACCCGCCGGAAGAGCCCGAGCGGGTCGCCACGAACCGTCCGGACGGGACCGACGTCGATCACGCCACGGCGCTGCGTCGGCACCACGAAAAGCTCGGTGTGCTCGGCGCCGGGGAGCAGCATCGGCAGGTCGTACGTCACCCCACCTGCTCCGATGGGGAACTCCAGGCTCGTCGAGACGAGCGGGCCTCGCGCCTCGTTGCGGGCCCGCAGCTCGCCGGTCAGCGCCTGACCGACCGCGACGCGCGGCGGCTCAACGACCGTCGCCACCGCGAGCCGGGTGCGCCCGATCATGAAGAAGGCCGCGCCGATCACGAGGAACAGCGCCGCCATCGCCACCACTGCCGCCTCGATCCAGCCCAGCGCGGTCGCGGCGACCCAGGCGAGCGCGCCGAGGAGCAGCACGCCCCAGCCGATCGAGGTCACGGTGCCGAACCACTTCGCCAACGCTGGTCGAGCCGTCGCCACCGCTGATCGAGCCGCGAGCGCCAGCGAGCGTGCCGAGATCAACACGGTCCTGATCGAGCGTCGAGGGGACTGTGTTGGTTTCGACACGCCTCCGCCTAGCGGCTCCGACGGCTCAACCGACGACGAGCTCATCTCAGGCGACACGCTCGGAGGGAGCCGGGACCGAGGTGAGCAGGTCGCCGATGACGTCCTCGACCGTGACCCCGTTGAACATCGCCTCCGGGTCGAGGATCAGGCGGTGACAGAGCACCGGCTCGGCGAGCGCCTTGATGTCGTCGGGCAGCACCTGCGAGCGACCCTCGGAGAGCGCCCAGACCTTGGCGGTGCGCACCAGTGCGAGGCAGCCGCGCATGGAGGCGCCGAGGCGTACGTGCTTGTGGCGACGCGACTCGTCGACCAACGCGGAGACATAGGCGACGATCGCCTGGTCGATGTAGACCTGGTCGGCCATCTCGGCCATCTGGGTCACCGTCGGCGCGGTGATGATCGGGGTGACCAGGGTGGCCCGGTCACGGACCGAGGAGTTCATCAGCAGCTCGACGGTGGCGTTCCGGTCGGGGTAGCCGACCGACGTCTTCATCAGGAAGCGGTCCAGCTGCGCCTCGGGCAGCCGGTAAGTCCCGGCTTGCTCGATGGGGTTCTGGGTCGCGATCACCATGAACGGTCGGCCCACGTCGCGGGTGGCACCGTCGACGGTGACCCGCCCCTCCTCCATGACCTCCAGCAGCGCGCTCTGGGTCTTCGGCGAGGCTCGGTTGATCTCGTCGGCCAGCACGATCGAGTGGAAGATCGGACCGGGGTGGAACTCGAAGGTGCCCTTGCCCTGGTCGTAGACCGTGACGCCGGTGACGTCGGAGGGCAGCAGGTCGGGGGTGAACTGGATGCGCGCGTGCGAGCCCTGGACGGTGTTGGCCAGAGCGCGGGCGAGCTGGGTCTTGCCGGTCCCGGGATAGTCCTCGAGGAGCAGGTGGCCCTCGGAGAGCAGCGCGGTCAGCACCAGGCGGATCACGTTGCGCTTGCCCAGCACCGCCTTCTCGACGTTGTCGCACAACTTCTCGAAGGTCTCGTGGAACCAACGAGCTTGCTCGGTCGTGACGGTCATCTTCTTGTCTCCATTACCACGTTACGTTCTTCCGCTGGGTGGGTCGTCCGTCGTTCGACGTGCAGGTCACGGTGAAAGGCGTGTTGGCGCCGACCCAGCCGCGGCCGCTGCCCGTGCCCTTGCCACCGCTCCCGATGTTCACGTCCCAACGCGAGGTCGTGGCACTGGTGCCGCAGTCCCAGCTCGTGCCCGGGAAGGCGGGGTCGGTGATGGTGGAGCCGACGTACCAGCAGGTGCCGCCACACTGGGTCTCCGGCTGCGGGCAGGCACTGCCCGAGCACTCGCCGGCCTTGTTCACCTGCATCGTCGGGTCCGGGGGCACGGCCGTCCTGGCCGAGTCCGAAGCCGACTTGCTGGCCCGGCCGCTGTCGCTGACGGTCACGGTGAAGGTGTAGGACTTGTCCCACTCCAGGTCTCGTACGGTGCCGCTGGCGGAGCCGCTGCCGGCGGTCACCGTGCCGTTGCCGACCGCGCCGCCACCGGACCGGGTGACGCGGTAGGTTCCGGTCTTGCCGTTGCCGTTGAAGGTGATGCGCCAGTTGATCGAGTTGCCGTCGCCGCTCACCGAGATCGTCGGCTGACCCAGCGGACCGTAGGTGGTCACCGACTTCGACGACCAGGCACCGCACGCCGCATCCGCGCCGGCGCCTCCCGAGGAGCCGTTGCAGGAGCGCAGCTGCACGGTGGTGGCCCTGCCGTTGGTGAACCCGCTGATCGTCTTGGTCTGCTGTCCCGCCCCCTCCGGCGGGTAGGTCCACGACCCGCACGAGGAGCCGTTGCGTACGCACTCGACGATGTTGGTCTTCCCGTGCGAGGCACGTGGGGTGAAGACGATCTTGGCCTCGCCGTTGTTGCCCGTGGGCGTCGCCGACGCGAAGGAGACCGCGTCGGGGGTAGCGGCCGCCTCGACCTTGCCGCCCGCGGAGTAGCTGGAGATGTGCGCCTCCGGCGAGCCGCCGGAACCCGTCTCACGCGGCGAGGTCGCCTCGGCGTTGCGGGCTCGGACCACGTACGTGTAGATCGTGCCGTCGTTGGCGACGTCGTCTCGGCAGCTGGTCTCGGTCACCCAGGAGCAGACGATCTTCTCGCCGGAACCGCCCGTACGGCGAACCTCGTAGGTGACCGGGGCGGGACCGTTGGCTCCGACCGGGCTCCACGAGACGTTCACCGTCTTGCCGGAGTTGTTGGCCGTATTGGCGAACTGGAAGGTCGGTGTCGCCGGGGTGTCCGGCTTGCCGGCACCCATCCCCTCGACCGTCGCCGTCGGGCCCTTGTTGGTCTTGACTCCCTTGTCGTTGAGCGGGACGACGGTGAACTGCACCGGGTCGCCGTTGGTGCTCACTGCCGCAGGATAGGTCGTCTGACCGGCGGAGATGTCCTTGATGCCGCCGCCGGGCCAGCTGATCCGGTATTTCCGCACGGCGGAGCAGTCGCACTCGGCCGGCGGCGCCCAGCTCAGCTCGACCTTGTGGTCGCGCTGGCGGGTGACGCGGAGGTTCTGCACCGGACCGGTGTAGGCGTCGGGCTCGCCCTCGGCCGAGTTGCTCCACTCCCGGCTGGGTCCCACCGAGTTCACGGCGCGGACACGGAAGTCGTAGACGACGCCGTTCTTCAGCTCGGTGATCCGGCACGAGGTCGACGGGCAGTCCTGGATGTGGTCGCCGTTGGCCTCCACCTCGTAACGCTGGATCGGGTCGTCGCCGTTGTCCTTGGGCGCGTTCCACGACAGCGCGACCACGTTGGAGAGGAAGTCGGAGGTCGTACGCAGCCCCGTCGGTGCACCGGGGACGTCGATGACATCCACCTCGATGACACCGGTGGCCCTGACCCGTTTGGAGTCCTTGCCGGAGTCGCTGACCTCGATCGGATAGCGGTAGTGGCCGTGCCCCTCCTCGGGGGTGTTGAAGGTGATCTTCGACCCGCTGATCTCGCCCATGTCGGGTGAGTCACCGTTGATCGGGTCGAGCTTGGTGATCACGATCTCCTGCGACCCGGAGGGAACCGGTGTCTGCAGATAATCGGCGATGTCGATCGACACCGTCTTCCCGGCCTCGGTCTGCAGCGGCTTGATCGGGGAGAGCGAAGGCGGCGGCAGCGCGATGACGGTGACCAGGAGCTGGCCGGTCGCGTCGGTGCCCTCGATGCCGATCTCCAGGGCGCCCTGGGACCCGGCGTCGGCGTGCTCGGCGGTGAGGCGCAGACCGCCGGCCTCGGGCTTGACCTCGACCCCGTCGAGCCCGTCGCCGACCTCGGCGGTGAAGTCGAGGTCGTCGGAGTCGCCCGGGTCCGCGGTCCACACGTGGCAGATGGCGGCGATGTCGACCAGCGCGCCGTCGCCGCTCTCGGGGACCTCGACCGGCGTGCTCGGACAGTTGATCTCCGGCTCCTCCTTGCCGATCTGCACCGGCAGGGAGATCACCGCGAGGTGGGCTTCGGCGGAGGTGATCTTCTCGCGGTCGGCGACCTCGAACGTCAGGGCCGCCGGACCCTTCGTCTCACCCGCGGTGACATCCACCGTCGTCGCCGTGGTGTCGCCGGTGTTGAGCATCCCCTCCGGCGCGGCCACGATCTTGTCGGTGGTGGTGAGCACCACCGGGTCGCCCTCGGGGTCCTCGACGTAGTCGGTGATGTCGACCTTCTTCGTCTCCCCCGGGTTCAGCTGGAGCTCGGAGCCCGGCTTCAGGTAGGGAGCGTCCTTGGGACGCGCCGGGACGTAGATCGAACCGACCGCCTGGGCGCCGTCGGGGTCGGTGACCCGGTAGGTCCACACCCGGGTCGTGTCGCCGACCGGCAGGGTCACCTTGCCGTCATCGATCTTCGGCTTGGCCTCGTCCTCGCCGACCGACGGGCCCTTGACCGCGTCGACCGAGAGGTCCTCGAGCGAGTCGTCGATGTCGGTTACCTTGGCCATCACGTCGACCGTGGCCGTCGCCGAGTCGCCCTCGGGGTCGGCGACCACGATCCCCGCCATCGGCGGGTTGTCGTAGCCCTCCTGATAGCGGATCGCGAGCTCACCGGTGTCCTCGTGGAGGCCGGTGGTGGCGCGGTAGGGGATGTTCTGGAACGGCTTCTCGGAGCCACCCGAGACCGTGACGATGCCGTCGGAACGCTGCTTGACCCCGCCGCCGCTGGCCGCCTCGGTCGAGGCCAGGTGGAGCTCCGTCCCCGGAGTACGCAGGTCGTTGGCGAGCACGTCGTAGGTCAGCTTCTTGCTGGGGTCGAGCGTGACCAGGTCGTCGACGGCGACCGGGCGCTGGGGAGCGCCGGGCGCGACGACGGCGATCCGCACGGTGCCGGTCGCGACGGCACCGAACGGGTCGCTGACCTCGTAGGTGAACTCGTCGGTGCCCGCGGCATTGGGGAAGGCCTGGTAGGTGATCGTGTTCGCCCCGTGGGCCAGGACGCGGCCGTAGGATGGTGCGCTGTTGATCCTGGTCACCGAGACCGAGTCGCCGTCCGGGTCGGTGCCGACCGTGGGCAGGCGCAGCGTGACCTCGTCGCCCTGGACCACCCGCGACTCCAGCGCCTTCGGCGCCGGCGGGGAGTTGTCGGCCTTCTTCTTCGGCAGCGGCTTGACGTGGACGCGGATGTTGCCGGAAGAGTGCTCCGCGGAGGGGTCGCCGGTGTTCTGCACGACGTAGCGGACGTCGACGTCGACCGGCCCCTTCACGTCGTCCGGAGCGACGTAGCGGACCCGGTTGCCGTCGATGTAGGCCTCCCCGACGGACGGCTGGCCGAGCACCTGCAGCTGTCCCTTGGTCTCCATGGTCTGGTCGACCACCAGACCGACCGGGTCGCCGGAGGGCGTCGAGTCGTTGTCGAGCACCGGGATGGAGACGGAGTCGGCAGCCCTCACCGTCGCCTCGTCGTCGACAGCCTCCGGAGCGTTCGCGGCACCGCGCAGCGCCGGACGCTGACTCACCGTCACCGACCCCTCGGCCTCGGCCGCGCCGTTGCTGATCGTGTAGCGGATCGCCTGGGTGGACGGGTCCATGTCGGGCTTGGACGCCTGGATCCGCAGCCACCGTCCGTCGAGCACCGCGACCGTCAGGTCGCTCTCGCCGACCGGTTCGGCATGGGTCACGGCGAGGAGCCGGCCCTGGGAGTCGTAGTCGTTGGCGAGGACGTCCAGGGTGCGGGTCGAGGTGCCGAGCACGGCGGTCGTGTCCGGGGTCGCGATCGGCTCGTCCGCGGCCTGGGAGGCGGGCTTGACGTCGACGCGGATCTTCGCCGAGGCGGGCTTGGCCGCCCCGAACCCGGCGTTGTAGCTGAGCTGGTAGGTGCCGGGAGAGCTGCCCCTGGCACGCACCACACCGGTCTCCCGGTCGGTGCTCACCTCGAGGCCGCCCTTGGGCGGGACGTCGCCGGCGAGGGTGAGGGCCGCGTCGAGGTTGGACGGGTCGGCGCCGGGGATGTCGTTGTCGAGCGGCCGGATCGTGACCCAGGAGCCCTGGGTCCCCTCTGCGACGTCGTCCTTCGGCTCGGGGGATGCGGTGTTCGCGCCCGCGACGATGTTGACGCGCACCTTGTTCTTCGACGCCTTGCCGCCGGTGCTGACCTGATAGCCGAGGTTCTCGCTGCCCGAGGCGTCCGGGGCGGCGGTATAGCGCAGCAGACCGTCGGGAGTCACGCTCGCCTTGCCCTTGGAAGCTTCCGGGGACTGCGCGGTGATCGGGTCGCCGTAGCGCTCGTCACGCCAGTCGCTCACCACCGGGATCTCCACGGTGCCGCCTGCCGCGACGGTGTAGTCGGTCGGCGTGTAGTGATCACGCAGGGCCGGCTTGCCGGTGCCTTCGGAGCCCTGGATCTTCAGCTCGACGCTGGCGTCGTCCTGGCCGGCCTTGCCCTTGAGACCGTCGTCGACGGTGTACTTGAAGCTGGTCGTCTTCCCCCTGGCCGACTCGGGAGTGGTGACCAGGATCGACTGCCGGTCGGGGGCGACGGTGGCCTCGACGCCCTCGACGGAGGCCTTGCCGACCGAGACCACGCTCAGGATCGAGTCCTTCGCGGAGGAGTCGTTGTCGAGGACGTGCAGGACCGTGGTGCGTCCGGCCCGGGCGCCGAGCTGGTCGTCCTTGGCCTTCGGCGCCTGAGCGGCCTTGGTCTGCTGTTGCTGCTTGTCCTTCTTCTGGTTCTGCTTCTGGGTCTGCGGCTGGAACGCCTCCCAGTTGGAGATCTTCTTGATGTCGGCGCCGTCGATCTCCCAGACATCGCCGTTGCGCAGGTCGTTGAGCACCAGCTGGCCGCGGTTGATCCGGAACTCAAGCTCGGCTGCCGGCCCGAGCGTCGGGATCTCACCCAGGACCGGCTCGCCTTCGCCGCACTGGGTCGCCACCGAGCCGGTCGAGCCGTTGGCCCAGGCACCGAAGATGCAGTCACCGAGCCGGACGGGGGCCGCGGGGTCGCCCGCGGACTCGGAGATGTGGCGGATCTCGCCGTTCCTCAGGTCTACGGCCTTGAGACCCGTCGCGTCGCCGACGAGCACGTCCCCGGCCTTGACCGAGGGCTGCTGGAGGACCGCGCTCTCCGCGGTGTCACCGAAGTCCACGGCGATGTCCGAGCCCTTGGTGGCGCCGAGCAGCCAACCGGCCTCGTCGAGGGTGATGACGTCGCCGCCGACGACGGTCGCCGAGGTCGGGGTCTCCGCGTACTCCGGGGCCTTGGGGAGCTTGGTCTCGACGGGATCGGCGAACCGCTCACCGTCCGGCGCGAAGGCGGTCAGCGTCCGCTTGGCGGCAGAGACGGCGTACGCGGTCCCGTCGGTGCCGACCGTGAGCACCGCGTCCGCGCCGACCGTCTCGGTGGGCTTGGCCGAGCCGGAGAGGTCGGAGAGGTCGCCGACACCGGTGGTCGGGTCGACGGAGGTGAGCCAGACCTTCCCGGTCTTCTGCTCGGCGACGCCGATCGTGTTGCCGCCCATCACCACCCGACTGTCCTTGACGGTCACCGCGTCGTCGTCCAGGCCCTCGGCGAGCTTGGTGTTGACCGGCGTGATCGTGCGGGCGTCGCGGTCGACGGACGCCACGGCGATGCCGTTCTGCACCACGTCGAGCCCGTTGCGCTCGGACCTGGACCCGGTCTCGTTGCCCGCCCAGACGACACCGTCGAGCTGAGCCACCGGGCGGTTCTGCCGGCCCAAGGTGCCCCAGGACTGGTTGGTCACCCAGATGCCGCCGTCGTCGAGATCGGCCTTGTGCACGGGGTAGCCCGTCGACTGGATGGCGTAGACGGTCAAACCGCTGGCAACCACCGCAAGGGCAGCCCAGGATGCGATAGCGGTGCGGTGACGCCGCGTCCAACCGGGCGCCATCCCGAAACGTGCCACCAAGACTCTCCCCAGGTCCTTCCATGCCAAATCGGCCAGCCGACGCAAAAAGCCGGGCTTACTCTAGGCGCGCATCAGGGTTGAAGCCACACGAATGAGTCAAACGTGGCACACGGCTCAGTGAACACGCTCACCGGTACCGTACGTGATGTTCTAAAGTGTCCGCTCCCAGCATCACTAATTCGCATCCTGACCGTGATGTCCCGATAACTGGCTCCGCAAAGGAACAGCATGACCGCATACCCAGCCCTGCGTGCCGCGGGGGCGACTGATGTCGGCCGGGTCCGCGAGGTGAACGAGGACTCGTTCGTCATGCTCCCCGCGGTGGCCGTCGTCGCCGATGGGATGGGCGGTCATGCCAGTGGCGACGTCGCCAGCTCGCTCGCGGTGGAGACCTTCCAGAGCCGCTTCTCGGCCGTCTGCCCGATTCCCGAGGACATCCTCGACGCCGTCCAGGCCGCCAACGCCGCGATCACCGCTGAGGCGACCCGCCACTCCGAGAAGCAGGGCATGGGCACGACCCTGACCGGAGTGGCGCTCGTGGAGTCAGAGGGTGCGCCCCACTGGCTGGTGTTCAACGTCGGCGACTCGCGCGTCTACCGGCTCTCGATGACGGGCGTGACCCAGGTGAGCATCGACCACTCCGAGGTCGCCGCCATGGTCGAGGCGGGGATGATCACCGCCGCAGAGGCCCGTGTCCACCCGCTGCGCAACGTCATCACCCGGTCGCTCGGCACCTTTCCGTCGCCCGAAGCGGACACCTGGCTGATGGCCGTGTCGCCCGACGACATGTTCCTGCTCTGCTCAGACGGTCTCACCGGCGAGCTCGAGGACCACGAGATCCACGAGATCGTGTCCAAGACGCTCGGTGTGGGCGGAAGCATCGACAACCTCGCCCAGAGGCTGGTGGATGCTGCGGTTGCATCGGGTGGGCGCGACAATGTCACTGTGGTACTCGTGACACCGCCGCCCTCTCTGTTCGCCGCTCCCACGGACTCTGCCCGATCTTCAGGGGACGTCACGTCGTCTCATGAGTGATTCCGCTACCTACTGTGTTGGGCACTGGCTCGCGTTGAAGGGCGACCGGTGCTGGGCGCTGGTCCAGCTGGGGCCGGGCGACCCGCGGGTCGGCGGCGTCCAAGCCGCCCTGGCCGACCCCCGGCCCGTCGACGCGATCGCCGGACTGCTCTCCGCCGACGGACCGCGCGCCCCCGGCTTCGCGATCGTCGGACGCGAGGGCCCGCGAGTGCGCTACGCCGTACGCTCGCCGGCCAAGGTGACCGCTGTCGTCAACGAGGTGCCGGTCTTCGTCGACGGCATCGACGTCTCCGGCAAGTGGGCCGACGGTCACTTCGCCGCTGTCCCCGAGCGCGCCGAGCTCGCCAACGGCGCCTGGGGCGGCATGGAGGAGGACCAGCCGCTGCTCGATACCGCCCACGCCCGCTCGCTCGACGTCGTCTTCGATCCCAACCTCGGCGCGCAGGCGCAGGCCGACGCGACGATGGCGCAGATGGACCACACCATCCGGCGTTCGGACCTGGCCGCCTCTCCGCCTCCCCCGGCTCCGCCTGGTGTGCCTCCTCCGCCGTCGCCAGGCGTGCCGCCGTTCCAGAGCCCTCCCCCGGCCGCGGTGCCGCCGCCACCGGTGTCGCCGCCGCAGCCCGCGCCGGAGTCCAAGAAGGGCATCATCGACGGGCTTCCGTGGCGCAAGAAGGGTGCCAAGAAGCCCGACCCGAACGCGTGGGGGCCGCCCGACCGGCAGCCCATGCCGCCGGCCATGCCTCCGCAGAGCCCGCCGCCGATGCCTGGGCCCCCTCCTGCGCCCCACCCGCCCCAGGACATGGCCACCCGGGTGCGCAACACCCCGACCCCGACCCCGGTGCCACCCGCCGGCGGACCGACGGTCTGGGCGGTCTACTGCCCGCAGGGGCACGCGTCGCCGCCCTACTCCCCGACCTGCCGCATCTGCCGGATGACGCTGCCTCCTCATCAGCAGCCGGTCTCGGTCCCGCGCCCCGCGCTGGGTCAGCTCAAGCTGGACGACGGCCGGATCGTCGTCCTGGACCGCGGCGCGGTCTTCGGGCGGTCGCCGCGGGCGGATGCCAGCGGCAACACGGGGGCCGGCGGCGTACCTCCGCATCTGGTGAAGGTGATGCTGCCCGACATCAGCCGGCTGCACACCGAGGTGCGCCTGGAGGAGTGGCAGGTGCTCGTCCGCGACCTCGGCTCCGCCAACGGGTCCTACCTGACCCTGCCCGGTGGGCGTCCGCAGCAGATGCGGCCGATGGAGGAGTACGCCCTGGAGCCCGGTGCCGTGGTGAGCCTCGCCGGCTCGATCAACCTGACCTACGAGGTCCTCGGATGAGCGAGCGCAGCGAGTGAACCAGGCACAACACCCCGAGCTCGGTCCCGAGCTGCCGGGGATGACCTGCCTGGGCCGGCTCGGCTCGGGCGGCTTCGCCGACGTCTACCTCTACGAGCGGCACCACCCCAAAGTGCGGGTCGCGGTGAAGCTGATGCGGTCCGCCGACCTCGCCGAGGCCCAGCGGGCGCAGTTCGCCGCCGAGGCGGCGGTGATGGCCGAGCTGGCCGAGCACCCGTTCATCGTGCCGGTGCACAGCGCCGGCGAGACGCCAGACGGCCGGCCCTACCTGGTGATGGGCTACTACCCCAACGCCGACCTCGGTGCTCGCGTACGCAACAACCCGATGAAGGTGCAGGACGCGCTGCGCTTCGGGATCCAGATGGCGTCGGCGGTCGAGACCGCGCACCGCGCCGGGATCATCCACCGCGACATCAAGCCGTCCAACATCCTGCTCTCCCGCTACGACGTGCCTGGTCTGGCCGACTTCGGCATCGCCGGCCGTCCGCGCGACGACGAGGGCGACATCGGGGTCTCGCTGCCGTGGTCGCCGCCCGAGGTCCTCACCTCCGTATCCAACGGCACGGTGGCCTCCGACGTCTACTCGCTGGCCGCGACCGTCTGGCACCTCCTCGTCGGCCGGTCCCCGTTCGCGGAGCGCGGCAACAACTCAGACCGCGCCGTCTTCTCCCGCATCCTGCACACGGCTCCACCCGCAACAGGTCGGCCCGACGTACCTCCGTCGTTGGACCGGGTCCTGCAGCAGGCGATGGCGAAGGACCCGACCTACCGGCCGAGGACGGTCCTCGACCTGGCCCGCCACTTCCAGCGGATCGAGCAGGAGCTGCGGCTCGGACGCACCGAGGTGCAGGTCCTCGACCGCGACGCCGGCGGCAGCGGGTCCATCCCGGTCGTTCCCGACATTGCGGCCGCCCGCGGCGAGGGACCGACCACGGGCTCCGGCCGTGCACATCTCCCTTCCCCGCCCGCCGACCCGGAGATGGAGAAGGCCACCGAGCTCAAGCCGCCGTCCCAGGTCATCGCGCAGGCTCCGATCACCCAGCCCCCGGCCTCGCTCGCGTCGACGCCGGTGGCGGATGCCGGCTCGGCTTCCGGCGACCGCACCCGGTTCAGCTACCCGCGTACGGAGGAGGGCCCCTCCGTCCTCACCGGCGCGCGCCCGGGCGAGACCCGCAGCAAGACACCCGCGATCATCGGCGTCGTCGTCCTCTTTCTCATCGCCGCCACCATCGGCATCATGCTCTCCCGTGGCGGCGAGGACGAGAAGCCCGACGAGGTCCCGCCCCCGCCCGTCGAGACCGACCTCCCCGGCGTCACCGGGCCCGCCGCCCCGGGCAAGGTGAAGGGCACGCTCAACGGCAACCGCGCCGTCTTCACCTGGTCCGGCGTCCCCGGCGCCACCGGCTACAAGTGGGTCGGCGACAACTCCACCAGCGGGAACGTGAACCGCCCCAAGGCGGTCGTACGCCTCGAGGGGGCCACCAAGGTCTGCATCCAGGTCCGCTCCCTGGGTCAGAACGGCAACGTCTCCCAGGGCGCCGCCCAGGCCTGCGTGTCGAAGTAAGGGGTCGCGACCTCGAGCCTAGCTCGATCGGTGCGGCCCGGGATGCCCCTCACGTCGGATGCAGGGTCGCTTCGCGCGCTCGAGGATGGCACCGCAGCGTGGTTCGCGGCGCTCGGACATGATCCGGGTCAGATCCAGCGGATCAGCTCCTGCGCGAGCACGCCTCATCGCCGCGCCGAGAGCCGCGATCGGGTCGGGGTTGCCGGATGCGTCCCAACCGTGGGTCATCGCGGCTTCGAGCTCGTCCTTCGACAGGTTTGTCGCCGTCGTCTCATCGAGGATCCCGGCCACGACAGCTGCCTTGACCATGCCGGGTGGCGCCGGCTCGGGACGGTAATCCCAGCCATCGAGTCCAACGTCCTCCGCAACCACCTCGACCAGGGCGAGCACTTCCCAGACCTCGGTCATCAGGTCTGGGTCGATACGCCCGCTGCGAACGAGGGCGGCCGCCATGTCGTACGCCGCTTCCGCCCTTCGCGGTCCCGCGACCAGCACCTCGATCATTCCGACCGGAACCCCGTCGACGACATCAACGCGACTGGCGAAGACGACCCGGTACTCCTTGTGGAGTACGTCGAGGGTGTTCCATCCCGCCAGCTTCTGCCCTCCTCGGTTGCTGAGTGGTTGGGCACCGGCCGGGTTGCGACACAGAGCGATGACATCAGCCAGGAGAGACTCGCGCTGCGCGATCGTCAGCGGCTCGAGTGACTCGACGAACGCATCGTTGAACTCGACGTACGCCTGATCGTCAGGAAACTTCTCGCCTGCGCGCACAGGGGCTAGGCCACGTCGCGGTGTGCCATGGCCCGCTCACGGACCCGGTGCACATCGACCCCGAGCCGCTCGCAGACTTCCTCCAGAGACAACAGCTCGCCACGCGAGGAGACGATGTCGGCTGCCACGTCGAGCACCCGCGCCGTCGCCTCACGCAGCGCACGGAGGTCGGCGTCCAGATGCTCCGCCGACCCGATCACGGCCACTGCCCGGCCATGGCTGGTCAGGACGACTCGACCCTCGGTGCTCTTGGCCGCCAGCGCAGAAACACCCATCCGAGAGGCAGCTGTCATCGGCACACGTGTCTCCTTCACGGCTGCAACACTACCTAGATCTATGTAGTGTTGCAAGAAGTAGCGGGCGGTCGACGTTCCATCCAGATCGCAGATGACCGCATCCTGTCGTCGCGGCCGAAGTCGCCCGGGAGATAATCGGCGCATGCCGAACACCCCAGAGCCGACCAACCCTGTGGCCACGTC
Organism: Nocardioides sp. NPDC006273; assembly: GCF_040613495.1. Lineage (NCBI taxonomy): Bacteria > Bacillati > Actinomycetota > Actinomycetes > Propionibacteriales > Nocardioidaceae > Nocardioides > Nocardioides sp. NPDC006273. Next base: position 63,547 of record NZ_JBEXSD010000005.1, read on the forward strand.
AGCGAAGCTGGCGGACGGTCGCGAGATCTGGTTCTTCGACGAGCAGCCGACGGTGCGGTCGGTGCACGACGAGCGGCCCTTGGAGCCGCGGGCGGGCGGGTCACAGCTGCGCTGGGACCGGCTGACCGCGACCTGGACGGCGGTTGCGGGACACCGGCAGACGCGTACGTTCAAGCCGCCGTCCAACGAGTGCCCGCTGTGCCCGTCGGTCGACGGGAGGCTCACCGAGATCCCGGCCGAGAGCTACGACGTGGTGGCCTTCGAGAATCGGTTCCCGGCGCTCTCGACGGTTGCGGTCGGCGAGGCTACCGGGGAGCCGTTCGTCTCCCAGCCGGGGCGGGGCCGGTGCGAGGTGGTCTGCTTCACCAGCGACCACGAGCAGAGCTTCGTCGACCTCCCTCACGAGCGGGTGCGGACAGTGCTCGCGGCGCTCGCGCACCGCACCGAGCAGCTGACGGCGATGCCGGAGGTGGCGTACGTCTTCTGCTTCGAGAACCGCGGCGAGGAGATCGGGGTGACCCTGCAGCACCCCCACGGGCAGATCTACGCCATGCCGGTGCTGCCGCCGCGGATCGAGTCCCTCGTGAACGCCGCCGATGCCCATCGCGACGAGACCGGCGAGTGCCTGCAGTGTGCGGTGCTCGCCGACGAGCTCGCCGACGGGTCGCGGGTGGTGGCCGGGAACGAGTCGTTCGTGGCGTACGTGCCCTATGCCGGTCGCTGGCCCTACGAGATCCGAGTCGTGCCGCGGCGCCACGTCGGCTCGCTGCCTGGGCTGACCGCCGACGAGATGAACGACCTCGCTGCGCTCTATCAGGAGTGCCTGCGCCGGATGGACGGGCTCGACGACGCCGGTCCGGTGCCCTACATCGCCGGCTGGCAGCAGGCCCCGACCGGCCGTGAGGAGACCTGGCACCTGGCTGCCGAGATCTTCACCATCCGGCGGGCGCCGGGACGGCTGAAGTATCTGGCAGGCATCGAGTCCGGAGTCGCGCTCTGGATCAACGACATCCCGCCGGAGACCGCGGCCGAGCGGCTCCGGGCCGCGCTCTGACGCCCCCGCCTCAGAGCCCCTGCCAGTCCGGCTTCCCGGCGTAGACCTCGCGGTAGTAGTCGCGGCGTACGAGGCGCGAGGCCGCGGCCTCGTCGAGCAGCACGGAGACGTGGGGGTGGAGCTGGAGGACCGAGGCAGGACAGCTCGCCGAGACCGGGCCCTCGACCGCTGCGGCGATGGCGTCGGCCTTGCCCTCCCCGGTCGCCAGCAGAAGCAGGTGGCCGGCTCTGGTGATGGTGCCGAGGCCCTGGGTGAGCACGTGGTGAGGCACCGCGTCGGGCGAGCCGAAGAAGCGCGCGTTGTCCTTGCGCGTCGTGGCTGTGAGCGTCTTGATCCGGGTCAGCGAGGCCAGCGACGAGCCGGGCTCGTTGAAGGCCAGGTGTCCGTCGGAGCCGATGCCTAGGAGCTGCACCTGGATCCCGCCCGCTGCCACGATGGCCGCCTCGTAGCGCTCGCCGGCGTCCGGCAGCTTGGCCTCGGTCGGGTCGGGGCCGTGGACCCGCTCGGGAGGGATGCCGATCGCGTCGGTGAACTCTCGCCGGATGGTCGTGAGATAGGACTGCTCGTGACCGTCGGGGAGGCCGACGTACTCGTCCAGGTTGAACGTCTCCACGCCGTCGTAGGACGGTCCATGGCCGTCCTGGGCGCGCCGGACGAGCTCGACGTACGTCGCCAGCGGCGTCGAGCCGGTGGCCAGGCCGAGCACCGCCGGGGCGCCGTCGTCCGCCCCGCGGCGGATGACGTCTTCGATGGTGTCGGCGGCGAGGGAGGCCACCTGGGCCGGGGTGTCGAGGACAACTACTTCCATGGTCAGTCCTTGGTCGGAGTGATCGTCGGAGTGATCAGAGCGGCGCCGATGGCGGCGACCGGTGCGGCGGAGACCACCCTCAGCCGCGAGGCGAGCTCGAGGGAGGCGAGGAAGGGCGAGGCCTCGGTCTGCCTGACGAGCGCGGCCGCGATCGCCTCGCGCAGCGGCTCACCGACCGTCGCCACTCCCCCGCCGATGACGACGCGTTCGGGGTCGACGGCAAGAGCGAGCGCGCGTACGGCGGCGGCGACGCCGTCGGCGAAACGGTCACGGACCGCGACAGCCGCCGGATCGCCCGCGGTCGCTGCCGCGAAGAGCGCGGCTGCGGGATGGCCGGTGGCGGTCGGCCAGGCGGCCGCGAGCGCGGCGCCCGAGGCGACCAGCTCGAGACAGCCACGCTGCCCACAGCCGCACACCGGGCCCTCGGGGTCGACCGGGAGATGCCCGACCTCTCCGGCTGCGCCGTGGAAGCCGCGGCGGAGCGCTCCGCTGAGGTAGAGGCCGGCGGCGAGGCCGGTGCCGAGCGAGAGGTAGACCAGGTCGTCGACGTCCTCGACCGCGTGCGCGCCGAGCGTGGCCGCGTTGGTGTCGTTCTCGAGGGTGACGACCGCTCCGGCCCGCGCGCCGAGGAGCTCCGCGAGCGGGAATGCGTCGCCGTCCAGACCCAGGTTGACCGCATGCTTCACCGTGCCCGCTCGGGTGTCGACTATGCCGGGGATGCCGACCCCGATCGAGCTGATCTCGCCGTCGGCGAGCGCATCCCGCAGGCTGGCGACCACCGCGGCCGCGCTCTTCACGACGCCCTCGGCGCCCGGGGTGGTGGCGGCACGGTCCTCGGCCAGCACGGCCCCGTCCGGGCCGATCGCGATGCCGTGGATCTTGGTCCCGCCGATGTCGAGGCCGACCCGTGCTGCGCTCACTGGTCCCAGCCCGATCGTCGCAGCACCTCGGTGACGGCGGCCACGCCCGGCCGGGAGAAGCCCTGCGGGCACAGCCGCGGCAACCGCCGTCCGTCGTACGTCCCAGGCCAACCCCACTCCACCAGCACCGCGGCGCCGCGGAGCTCCGCGACGGTCTGGCCGACGTCGGGACGCCGGTGGGCGTCGCGCACCTGCACGATGAGGGGCGCGTCGGGGAGCTCCGGGAGCGGTTCGCCCGGGCGCAGGACGATGTCCGGAGGCAGTCCCCACGGGACTTCCCCGACGGCGATGTTCGCCTCGGTGTCGACGGTCACCACCCGGGCACCGGTGAGGTCCGGGATATCGGTGAAGTCACTCGCCGTCGCGAGCGCGCGGCGGGCACCTTCGATCGAGCGCAGCTCGAGCTTCGGATCGTCGATGTCCGGGCACTGCTCGGTTCCGGGGAAGTCGGCGAGCAGCCGGTCGACACGCGCGACAGCATCCTGGAGCCGCTCCAGCGCGAGCTCGCCGGAGTCGACCGCGGCCACGATCGCGGCGGCCGTCTCGCGGACCAGCGAGGCGGGCTTGTCGGGACCGAGGACGAGCAGGTCGGCCCCCGCCGCGAGCGAGAGCACCGCGGCGGCCGGGATCCCGCGCTCAGCAGAGGCTCCGGCCATGTCGAGGGCGTCGGTGACGATCGGCCCGACGAAGCCCAGCTCGCGCAGCAGGCCCAGCACCGGCGCCGAGAGCGTGCCGGGCAGGTCGGGGTCCAGCGCCGGCACCACGATGTGGGAGGTCATCACCGAGGCCGCACCGGCCTCGACGGCCGCCAGGAACGGGACCAGCTCGCGCTCGTGAAGCGTCGCCAGGTCGGCGTCGAGTACGGGCAGGGCGACGTGGCTGTCCTGGCCGGTGTCACCGTGGCCCGGGAAGTGCTTGACGCAAGCGGCGACGCGGGTCGATTCCAAGCCCCGCACCCACGCGGCGACGTGCTCGGCGACCACGCCGGCGTCGTGGGAGAACGACCGGGTCGCGATCACCGGGTTGTCGGGGTTGGAGTTCACGTCCGCGACAGGAGCCAGATCGAGGTTGATGCCAGCCCGCGCCAGCCGTACTCCGACGGCTCTGCCGGTCTCCTCGGTCAGCGCCAGGTCGTCGGCCGCGCCGAGGGCGGCGGCCCCGAGCACCGAGGAGCCGGTGAGCGCCTCCAGTCGGGTGACGTCTCCGCCTTCCTCGTCGATGGTGATCACCGGGACCCGGCCACCCAGGGCAGCGGCGGATCGGATCTCGGCCGTCAGACGGCGTACGGACTCCGCACCGGCCTCGGTGTTGGTGCCGAAGAGGCAGATCCCGCCCAGGCCCTCGCGGAGCAGTTCGGCGTAGTCGGCAGGCAGCGTGGCACCTGCGAAGGCGGACACCTGGACGCGCAGCGCCAGGGTCTCGACGGCGGACGAGGGCGGCATCACGATACTCCCAGCTCACCGGCGAGGACGAGCACCGCAGCCCCGACGATGACGACGTCCTCGCCGAGCGTGGACGTACGGAACTCCAGCCGCTCGCCGCTGACCGGCATCGTCCGCTCGCGGATGATCCGATCGGCGGTCTCCCGCAGCGGTCCGTCGAGAAGTTCGGCCGGCCCAGAGAGGACCAGTTCGTGAAGGTTGAGGGTTCCGACCACGGGCGCCAGTGCCTTTCCAAGATGTTCTCCGGCTGCCACGAGCGCATCGTCGTGGCCTGTCTCGATGCGTTCCCGCAGGCGCGGCACCGCAAGGAATGTCTCCAGGCAGCCCGAGCGGCCACACGCGCACAGCGCGCCTCCTGGGTCGACGGTCACGTGCCCGAGCTCACCGGCCGCGTCGACGAAACCGTGGAGGAGCGCGCCCTCGAGCACGAGACCGGCACCGACACCGGTGCCGACCCTCACGAGCATCAGCCCGCCGTCGCCGGACTGCCCGAAGGTGTACTCCCCCAGCACCGCCGTGTTGGCGTCGTTGGCGACGTACGTCGGTCGGCCGGTCTCGCGGCGCACGTGCTCGGCCAGGGGGACATCGGTCCAGCCCAGGTTGGGCGCGTCGATCACGGTGCCGTCGGCCGAGACGACACCTGGGCTGCCGATCCCGATGCCGAGGATCGGCCGGGCGGAGCTGGCGATCAGCTCGGTGACCAGACCCGTCACCAGACGCACGGCCTCGCTTCCGGTGCGTCCCTCTCGGCACCTGGTGGTGCGGTGGATCACGTCGCCGGTCAGGTTGAGCACGGCCCCAGCCACCTGGTCGTCCCCGGAGACGTCGATCGCCACGATGTGGGTGGCGTCGGCGGCGAGCCCGACCAGCATGGGCGGCTTCCCCACCCGGCTCTCCACCGGTGCGCCGAGCTCCTCGACGAGCCCGTCGTCGAGCAGGCTGCCGACCAGATCGGAGACCGTCGCCCGGGTCAGACCGGAGGATCGAGCCAGGTCGGCACGGCTCGCGGGACCCACCGCGAAGAGGTGCTGGAGCACCAGAGAACGATGATGACGCCGCGCATCTTCCTGCAGCAGTTTCCCGATCGGCCGCAACGTACGCCGTCTCGCCTTCGACATGTTTGTTAGTCCATCGTACTTATTAATGGTGCGTCAAGTCGACGCGACCATTTTCCCGCCGAGACGTCACATTCTGACGCCGATGGGTCAGTTCCTGGGCCCCGAGGCGTCAGGAACTGACCTCTCGACGGGTCAGGCGATGGCGGCGAGCTGGGCACGGGTTGGGATGAACGGTTGGATTCGGAGGGACATGTGAGCCTCCTCGGGCGTGCGGTTGCCTTTGCGTCCGTTGCACCTGCCGCATGCCGCCACGGTGTTCATCCACGTCCACCTGCCGCCGCGTGACTGTGGCAGCAGGTGGTCGATGGTGCGAGCGTGGCCGCCGCAGTAGGCACAACGATGCTGGTCGCGCCTGAGCACTCCCTCGCGGGAGTAGCCGGCCGGGCGATACATCCAGTGCATGGCGATGTAGCGGACCAGCCGCACCGCCTTGGGCCACGGATGTGGCCCGATCATCTTGTCGCCCTGTTGCTCGTGGACCACCGCCACCTCGCGGAACAGCATCCGCACGGCATGCTTGAACGAGACCCTCCCGAGCGGCTCGAAGGAGGCGTTGTACAGGGTCACTGCACCCATGGTCGTGGTCATGCTCGGTTACCTCCCAGGAGAGTCGGATAGGGATCGCGTGTCGATCGGACGGAAACACTGGACTGAAACAAAAGGTGGGCCGCCCCGGCGAGACGGACATGTCTCGCAGGAGCGGCCCGGAGTGATCCGGTGCAGCTATGCACCCAGGTCACTGTCGGCTCCCGCGGGCATGAGGGTCGCGCTCGTGCGCAGCGGTCAGCGACCAGGCCGCCGGGGCGGTGGTCGAGTGCTGCGCGTTCATGGCCGGACCTTCGGTTGGGCTTGGATGGCTGAGCCCGGCGCGAACCGGGTGCTACCAGAGTAGAACGAACACCCTCCACCTACCAACGGTTTTCGCAGGTCAGCCGCATGTCGTTCCGGTTAACGACAGCCAACTCGCATCGTTTGTGCCCGTTAGCGACGAGATCTGCCGATCTGGACTGGACTGGCCACCAAGCCAATCCCTGGGTATGGTCGGCCCATGGGCTTGACCTCCGCTGAGCTGATCGACCTCGTGCTCGACCCCGACACCTGGACACCTTGGGACGCCCCGCCGTCCTACGGCGAGGTCCCGGAGGCGTACGCCGCCGACCTGGCCCGCGCACGAGAGCGCGCCGGGACCGACGAGTCGGTGGTCACCGGAGAGTCCCGGATCGCCGGACGACGGGTGGCGGTGGTGCTCTCGGAGTTCCGGTTCCTCGCCGGGTCGATCGGGCGCGCGTCGGCCGATCGGCTGATCGCCGCCGTGGAGCGGGCGACGCACGAAGGGCTGCCGCTGCTGGCCGGGCCCGCCTCGGGCGGGACCCGGATGCAGGAAGGTACGCCGGCGTTCGTGCAGATGGTGCGCATCGCCGAGGCGGTCACCCGGCACAAGGCGGCCGGACTCCCCTACCTCGTCTACCTGCGCCACCCCACCACCGGTGGAGTGATGGCCTCCTGGGGCTCCCTGGGGCACGTCACCGTCGCCGAGCCCGAGGCACTCCTGGGCTTCCTGGGGCCGAAGGTCTACGAGGTGCTCAACGGCCGGCCCTTCCCCGCCGGGGTCCAGGTCGCGGAGAACCTCTTCGCGCACGGTCTCGTCGACGGCGTCGTACCTCCCGACGAGCTCGCGGGGCTCGTCGACCGCGTACTCACCATCCTCGACCTCCGGCACGAGACGTCACTCGCGTCGGCCGAGACGTCAGCGAGTGACGCCTCGACCGACGGAAGTGACGCTTCGGACGACGCGCGCGACTTCTCGGCGATCGACACCTGGGACGCGATCACGCGGTCCCGGCGGGCGGACCGACCAGGAGCGCGAGCGCTGCTCCGGATCGCGGCCTCGGACGTCGTACCTCTCAACGGCACCGGGCAGGGCGAGCGCGACCCGGGGCTGATCATCGCGCTGGCCCGGTTCGGGTCGGCGCCGTGCCTGGTGCTGGCGCAGGACCGCCGCGAGCAGGCCCATCAGCCGCTCGGCCCGGAGGGGCTGCGCGAGGCGCAGCGCGGGATGAAGCTCGCCGCCGGGCTCGGCCTCCCCGTCGTCACCGTCATCGACACCCCAGGCGCCGCACTGTCGGCCGAGGCGGAGAACGGCGGCATCGCCGGCGAGATCGCGCGTACGCTGGGAGCGCTCGTCAACGTCGAGACCCCAACGCTCAGCCTGATGCTCGGCGAGGGCAACGGGGGCGGCGCGCTCGCCTTCCTCCCGGCCGACCGGGTGGTCGCCGCCCAGCACGCCTGGCTCTCTCCGCTCCCGCCGGAAGGCGCGAGCGCGATCGTGCACGGCAACTCCGACCACGCCGCCGAGATGGCCGAGGCGCAGCGGGTGCTGGCGGTCGATCTCCAGCAGATCGGCGTGGTCGACCGGATCGTCACCGAGTCCCCCGACGCCGCCGACGAGCCCGTGGCCTTCTGTCGCCGGGTCGGCGCGATCCTGGAGGACGAGCTGCTCGCGCTGCTCGCCGCCGGCCCGGGCACCCCGGCGGCGCGGGCCGCTCGTTACACAGGCTGACTCGCGCCGATCCGAGGACACCCGCGGCGACGTCCGCCACGATTGGGGTAGCTCGGCGCTGCCGACTCCGGCAGCACCCCCACACTGTCGATCGGAGTTTTCTCGTGCCTCAGATCAACCGTCTCCTCGCCGTCGCGACCATCTCGCTCGCCACCGCCCTACCCCTTCTCGGCGCCACCCCGGCGCAGGCCCAGGACGGGAGCTTCAGCGCGCTGACGTACAACATCGCCGGCCTGCCCGAAGCCATCTCCAGCGCCCCGACACCCCGCAAGAGCGCCACCAACGAGATCGGCCGACGGATCGACGGGTTCGACATCGTCAACGTCCAGGAGGACTTCAACTATCACGCCTACCTCTACGAGACCGACGTGCACGCCCACCGCACCCCGACGTCGGGCGGCGTGCCGTTCGGCAGCGGGCTGAACAGCCTGCACCACCAGCCGTACGAGGCGCTCGATCGCGTCACCTGGAAGCACTGCTGGATCGGCTCGGCCGACTGCCTGACCCCGAAGGGGTTCACCTTCCACCGCGCTCAGATCGCCCCGGACACCTGGATCGACGTCTACAACCTGCACGCCGACGCCGGCGACGGTGCCCTGGACGAGGCCGCTCGACGCGGAAATCTCAAGCAGCTCACGGCGTACATCTCCGCGCACTCCGCCGGCAACGCCGTCCTGGTCATGGGCGACACGAACACGCGCTACACCCGCGAGGGTGATCGCATCTCCGACTTCGCCGCCGCCAACGGGCTCACCGATGCCTGGGTGGAGCTGGTGCGCAGCGGCGACGAGCCCGACCGCGGCAGCCCCGCCCTGGGGTGCCCGGAGGTGAACCCAGGCGTGGAGTGCGAGGTCGTCGACAAGGTGCTCTACCGCGACGGCGACGGCGTGGATCTGAGCGCGACCTCCTACCGCAACCTGGACGCCGACTTCCGTGAGGACGGCACCGGTCTGATGCTCTCCGACCACTTCCCCATCGCGGTCGACTTCAGCTGGACCACCGACTGATCGGGTAATCCCTTGCGCGGGGGCTGAACACGTGTTTAACATTGAACATGCGTTCAGCCCCTGCCGACCCAACGACTCGCGAGCGGATCCGCGACGCGGCCGTGCTGCGGTTCGCGCGTGACGGCTTCAGCGCCTCGATCCGCACGATCGCCACCGACGCCGGAGTCAGCCCGGCCCTGGTGATCCACCACTTCGGCTCCAAGGACGAGCTGCACGCCGAGTGCGACGCGAAGGTGCTCGACGAGATCCGGGCGACGAAGAACGAGACGATCGACGAGCTCGCCTCGGGCCAGAGCATCCTGCACCGGTTCGCCGCCGCGGACGAGTACGCGCCGATGCTCGCCTACGTCCTCCGCTCGCTGCAGGACGGTGGCCCCGTCGGGCGCGTCTTCATCGAGCAGATGATCGAGGACGCGGTCGGCTACACCAAGCATGGCGTCGAGGCCGGCCTGATCAAACCCAGCCTGGACGAGCCGGCGCGGGCGCGCTACCTGGTGCTGTCCGCCCTCGGCATGCTGATGCTCGAGCTCAACCTCGACCCGCCCAAGGACCCCGCCGACCTCGGCGGAATCGTGCGAGAGTTCATGACGACCAGCTACTTCCCGATGATCGAGCTCTATACCCAGGGCGTCTTCACCACCCGTCGCATGCTCGACGACTACATGCTCTACGTCCCGGACCCGCCGAAGAACCCCGCGACGGAACCCCCAGTCACCTGAGCACATCAGAGTGATGGCCTGTTCCGTCGGCGTACGTCCTCATACGTCTCCAACGTGGAAGTGAGTTCTTCATGTCCGACAACATCCCTGCGGTCGAGATCGCGGGCCTGCACAAGTCCTACGGTTCGTTCAAGGCCCTCGACGGCCTCGACCTGACCGTCCAGCCCGGCCAGGTGGCCGGGTTCCTCGGCCCCAACGGCGCCGGCAAGTCCACCGCCATCAAGGTCCTGCTCGGGCTGCTGCGCGCCGACGCCGGCACCGCGCGCCTCTTCGGCGGCGACGTGTGGCGCGACGCGGTCGAGCTGCACAAGCGGATCTCGTACGTCCCCGGCGACGTGTCGCTGTGGGCCAACCTCACCGGTGGTGAGTGCATCGACTACCTCACCCGGCTCAAGCCAGGCGGCGACAAGGCCCGACGCAAGACGCGCCGGGTCGAGCTGCTGGAGCGGTTCCAGCTCGACCCGACGAAGAAGGCGCGCACCTACTCCAAGGGCAACCGGCAGAAGGTCGCCCTGGTCGCGGCCTTCCTCGACGAGTCCGACCTCTACATCTTCGACGAGCCGACCTCGGGCCTGGACCCGCTGATGGAGGCCGTCTTCACCGAGTACGCCCGGGAGGCCAAGGCCGCGGGCTCGTCGGTGCTGCTCTCCAGCCACATCCTCAGCGAGGTCGAGAAGGTCTGCGACACCGTCACGATCATCCGGGCCGGCGTCGCCGTCGAGTCCGGAACGCTCGACGAGCTGCGCCACCTCACCCGCTCCGCCGTCGTCGCCACCGTCGGCGGCGACCCGTCCCCGCTGAGCAGCCTCGAGTCCGTCAACGACCTCGTGACCAGCCAGAACGGTGTCGGCACCCGAGTCGCCTTCGATGTGGACAACCACGCCGTCGGTGACGTGCTCAAGACGCTGACCGACCTCGACGTACGCGGTCTGACCATCACCCCGCCGTCGCTGGAGGAGCTCTTCATGCGGCACTACGGCGACGTCATCGAGACGGAGGAGGTGTGATGAGCGCGCTTGCCCCGGCTGTTCCGAGGCGTACGCCCCTGGACTCCTTCGCCGGCACCTGGCACCTGACCCGGTTCATGCTGCGGCGCGACCGGGTCCGGCTGACGGTGTGGACGGTCTCGCTGCTGGCTCTCTACGCCTACTTCGTCACCGCGCTGAGCGCGCTCTACCCGGCCGCCGAGGACCGCCAAGGGCGCGCCGCGCTGATGGAGCAGCCGGCGTCGATCTTCCTCGGCGGGCCCAACTACGGGCTCGACGACTACACGATCGGCGCCATGTTCGCCAACGAGATGACCCTGTGGATGATCGGGCTGCTCGGCGTCATGAACATGTTCGAGGTCGTGCGCAACACCCGCGCCGAGGAGGAGAGCGGTCGGGCCGAGATGGTCCGCTCCGGCGCCGTCGGACGGCACGCGGCAGTCGCCGCGTCGCTGCTGACGGTGGTCTTCGCCAACGTCGTCTTCGCCCTGCTCGGCAGCGCGCTGCTCATCACCGCCGGCGGCCTCGCCGTCGCGGACACCTTCGCTCTCTCGACGGCGATCGCGGTCACCGGCCTGGTCTTCGCCGCCGTCGCCCTGGTCACCTCGCAGCTGACCACGCACGGGCGCGGCGCCACCGGTCTCGGCCTCGCGGTCCTCGGCTTCGCGGTGCTGGTGCGCGGCATCGGCGACCTGCAGGCCGAGCCCGGCGAGCACGGCACCTGGCTCTCCTGGCTCTCGCCGATCGCGTGGGCACAGCAGATGCGGGCGTACGTCGACCTGCGCTGGTGGCCGCTCGCGCTGAGCGTCGTGGCGATCCTGGTGCTGCTCGCGCTCGGGGCTTTCCTGGCCTCGAAGCGCGACTTCGACGGGGCTCTGCTCACCGGCGGATCGGGTCGGGCCGAGGCACCTTCGATGCTCTCGAACCCGCTCGCGATGTCCTGGCGTCAGCAGCGGATCGCTCTGTTCTGGTGGTTCCTCGGCACCTTCGTGATGTTCGGGGCGACCGGCACCTACCTCGGCGAAGGCGTCGAGGACATGGTCGACGACATCGCGGGCTCCAACCCCGAGGCGGCCAAGATGTTCGGCGACGACCCGCTCACCGGGTTCCTGGCGATCATGATCCTGTACGCCGCACTGGCCGCTGCCGGGTATGCGATCGCCACCACGCTGCGGGCCAAGAACGAGGAGGCCGACGGCCGGCTCGACATCACCTTGGCCAAGCCGGTCTCGCGTGGCCGCTGGTTCGCCGCACACCTCGCCGTCGTGGCGTTCGGCGCCTTCGTACTGACCATGATCTCCGGCGCGCTCGCGCTGTGGGCCGGTGCGCTGGTCAACGGTGAGGTCGAGCTGGCGACGTTCCTGAAGGGCGGCGCGGCGTTCCTGCCCGCAGTCGCCGTCTTCATGGCGCTGACCGCGGCCCTGTACGCCTGGGTCCCGAAGATCACGCCGGTCGTCTGGGCGCTCTTCGCGTTCACCGCCATCACCGGGATGTTCGGGCCCCTCTTCGACCTCCCGGACGCCGTAGCCGGCATCTCCCCCATCTGGTGGGTCGGCCGCTACCCGCAGGAGCCCATCGAGCCGTCACACATGATCGGCCTCAGTGTGGTCGCAGCCGTTCTGCTCGTGGCTGCGTTCGTCGGCTTCCGCCGCCGCGACATCACGAGCTGACGCACTGCCGAGAAGTCACGTACGCCGGTCGAATGGGCACCTCGGTGCCCACTCGACCGGCGTTACTGACGTCTCGGCGGGGTCAGGATCCGGTGACCTTGAAGGTCGCGTTCGGCAGCTGCTGCTCCGGCCGCATCGAGCTCGGATAGGTGTCGACCCACTCCTGGTAGAGGTGCGGGCCGTAATACTCCTCACTGACTGAAATACGGTCATCCGCATCGACCTGGAGGTCATAGACGCCGGTCGGGGTTCCCTTCGGGACCATCAGGCTCACGGTCCACTCACCGGAGTAGATGGTCCCGGCGGTACGCACCGGGTCGGACCCACAGATGAAGTCGCCGTCCATCGTGCGGCCGAAGCACACGGTCAGGGACTTCAGCCCGTTCATCTTTTCCACCCCGATCCGGTCCGTCACCACCAACACCGCCTTGATGGTCTTCGCGCCGGTACGCACGTCGACCGACGTCGCGCTCAGACTCTTGAGCTTCACCACCGGCGGCGCCGTGTCCGGGTTGGTGCTGGTGACCTGCGTCGACGCGACGTCGAACTCGTCAGTCGTACGCCCAGACGTGTCCGTCGCGATCGCCTCGAGCGAGAGCTTGCCCCCGGGCGTCCACCTGGGCACAGTGACGTATCCCTGCCACCAGCCGTCGCGCACACCGCCTGAGACCATGGGCATGAAGTTGGTGTAGAGCTGCGCCGGGTTGTCGTCGGCGAGTCCGGAGACCCATCCCTGGACCCGGGAGACGCGAAGGTCGTCCTTCACGTGAATCCGCACCCGGACCTTCGTGTCGCCGGAGTCAGAGTTGATCGCGGTCGGGGAGAGAGACGCCCCTACGACAACCGGCGCAGTCCTATCGCGGAAGCATCCGTAGAGGTGGTCGTAGACGTCGTAGTAGCAGGTGTTGGCGCCGGCATTGCCATGGACCTCGTCCAGCCCCGCCCCACCGGAGAGCTTGTCGTTGCCGTCGCCACCACTGAGGGTGTCGGCGCCGTTCTCACCCCAGAGCCGGTCATGGCCCGGACCACCGTTGACGGTGTCCAGGTGGTTGTTCCCGTGGAGCTGGTCATCACCATGGTTTCCGGACAGGCTGTCATTTCCGTCGCCGCCATACAGGCGGTCGTTGCCGTCTCCGCCGCTGACCGAGTCAGACCCTGTGCCGCCAGAGATGACGTCCCAGCCGGTGCCACCATAGATGGTGTCCCCGGCAGCACCGCCGTAGATGCGGTCAGGCCCGGCCCCGCCTGAGATCACGTCGTGGTGGCCGCCGCCGGAGATGACGTCGCCGCCGCTTCCGCCCCAGATGTTGTCCTGACCTGTGCCCCCGCTGAGGCTGTCCCGGCCACCACCGCCGTGGATCCAATCCTCACCGCTCCCAGCGAGCACCCGGTCGGCGCCGTAGCCGGCGTAGACGTGGTCTCCGCCGGACCCGGCATCGATGAGATCGTCGCCGCCCTTGGCGTAGATGATGTCGCCGCCACCGCGGCCACAGATGACGTCGCGGCGCGAGGTCCCTCGCAGGACATCACCCCCCGGCGTACCGACGATCGTGCAACGTACGCCGGTCGAAGTTGTCGCCGCGCTTGCGGGGCTCGCCACGAGTACGGTCGCCGAAGCGGCCATCGCGACGATCCCGGCGAGCAGCGTGCGCCCCGTCAGGAGCACCATTCCTGCCTCCAGAAGATCCTCAGGCCCGCGTCAGCGCGGGCCTGAGGATAGTTGCAGATCCGATACCGGCCTGGGTAGCGAATTGACGTTCTGTGGAGCGATTGTCGAACCTCAGAACAGCAGGGCTGTGCTCGGGTCTCCGACGATCTTCGCCACGTCAGCCAGGTAGCGGGAGCCGGCCTCGCCGTCGATGTGGCGGTGGTCGAAGCTGAGCGCGAGGGTGCAGACGTCGCGGGGCTCGATGCGCTCGTCGTCCCCGGTGCCGACGATCCACGGCTGGCGCTTGAAGGCACCGACCGAGAGGATCGCGGACTCGCCCGGGTTGATGATCGGGGCGCCGCCGTCGATGCCGAACGGGCCGATGTTGGTGATCGTGAAGGTCCCGCCCGCCTGGTCGGCCGGCGGGGTCTTGCCGGTGCGCGCGGTCGCGGTCAGCTCGTTGATCGCGGCGCCGAGCTCGACCAGGGACATCCGGTCGGCGCCCTTCACGTTCGGCACCTGCAGGCCCCTGGGGGTGGCCGCGGCGATGCCGAGGTTGACGTACTCCTTGAACACGATCTCCTGGGCGGCCTCGTCCCACCAGGAATTGATGATCGGCGTACGTCGCATCGCCAGCAGCGCTGCCTTGGCCACGATCAGCAGGGGGCTGACCCGGACCTCCGCGAAGTCACGGTCGCTCTTGAGCTCGCCGACCAGCTCGGACGTACGAGTCACGTCGAGCGTCGTCCAGATCGTCACGTGCGGCAGCGTGAACGCCGAGTCGACCATCGCCTGGCCCATCTGCTTGCGCAGGCCCTTGATCGGCTCGCGCCGCTCGCCTTCTGCGACGGTCGAGCCGTGCTCGGGGGGCGCGAAGGAGCTCACGTCGGCACCGGCGCTGTGGAGGTCGGCGATGGTAATCACGCCGTCTGGCCGCTCGGGGACGACCGTGGCTAGGTCGACGCCCAACTCTCGCGCGGCCTTCCGGGCGGACGGCTTGGCGAGGACACCAGTGCCCGCGGAGGCGGTTGGGGCAGAGACGGTGCGGGTGCGGCGTACGACTGCGTCTTCCTTGGAGCCGTAGCCGACTAGCGTCAGCGGCTTCTCGGGCTCGTCAGGGGCCGTGTTGGTCTCGACACCGCTCACTTCGCTCGCGGGCTCGACCGACGGTTGGTCGGTCGAGGCTTCCCCGTCGGTCGAGCCGTCGGAGCCGCTAGGCGGAGACGTGTCGAGACCAACAGAGTCGCCGATGCGGATGATCGGGGTTCCGACCTGGACCTCGGCGCCTACCTCGACGAGGAGCTCCTGGACCACACCCGCGTACGGAGACGGCAGCTCGACCACGGACTTGGCGGTCTCGATGTCGCAGACGGGGTCGTTGACCTTGATGACGTCGCCGACGGCGACGTGCCACTCGACGATCTCCGCCTCAGTGAGGCCCTCACCGACGTCGGGCAGCTTGAACTCGTTCACCATGCCAGGCTCCTGTCCACGGCGTCGAGGACCCTGTCGAGGTCCGGAAGGTAGTGTTCCTCGGCTCGCGCCGGCGGGTAGGGCGTGTCGAACCCGCCCACGCGCAGCACCGGCGCCTCCAAGGAGTGGAAGCAGGTCTCGGTGATCCGGGCGGCGAGCTCGGCGCCGAGGCCGAGGTTGACGTGGGCCTCGTGGACGACGACAGCCCGCCCCGTACGCCGCACCGACTCGAGCACCGGCGCCATGTCCAGCGGCGAGAGGGTGCGCAGGTCGATCACCTCGAGCGACTTGCCCTCCCCCGCGGCCGCTTCGGCGGCGGTCAGCGCCGTCTTCACGGTGGGACCGTAGGCGAGCACCGTCACGTCGGAACCGGACCGCACCACCCGCGACTCGAACAGCGCCCCCGGCGTCGCGTCGACGTCGACGTCGGCCTTCGTCGAGTGGTAGAGCCGCTTCGGCTCCAGGAAGATGACCGGATCAGGATGGGAGATCGCCTGCTGGATCATCCAGTAGGCGTCGACCGGGTTCGAGCAGGCCATGACCTTGAGGCCTGGCGTGTGTGCGAACTGCGCCTCCGGCGACTCGCTGTGATGCTCGACGGCCCCGATGCCACCGCCGAACGGGATCCGGATGACCATCGGCATCGCGACCCGGCCGCCGGAGCGGTAGTGGAACTTGGCGACCTGGGAGACGATCTGGTCGTAGGCCGGGTAGACGAACCCGTCGAACTGGATCTCCACCACCGGCCGGTAGCCACGCAGCGCGAGGCCGACCGCCGTGCCGACGATCCCCGACTCCGCCAGCGGCGTGTCGATGACCCGCGCCTCGCCGAAGTCCTTCTGGAGCCCGTCGGTGATCCGGAAGACACCGCCGAGACGGCCGATGTCCTCACCCATGAGGACGACCTTGTCGTCGTCCTCCATCGAGCGCCGCAACCCGGCGTTGAGCGCCTTCGCCATAGTCATCTTCGTCATCGGGAAGCCCCCTCGTGCTCGAAGGAGGAGAGGTACGCCGCGTAGCCGTCGCGCTGCTCGCGCAGCTCCTCGGGCAGCTCGGTGTAGACGTTGTCGAAGAGCTTGACCGGGTCGGGCTCGGGCAAGGCCTGGATCCCGGCGCGCAGGCGTTCACCGAACTCGTCGGCCTCGGCCTCCACCTTGGTGAAGAAGGAGGTCGAGGCGCCGCCGCCACGGCGCAGGTAGGCCTCCACCCGGGCGATCGGGTCCTTGAGCTTCCAGGCCTGGACCTCGTCGGAGAGCCGATAGCGGGTCGGGTCGTCGGTGGTGGTGTGCGCGCCCATCCGATAGGTGTAGGCCTCGACCATCGTCGGCCCGCCGCCCTCACGGGCCCGCTTGAGCGCCGACTTCATCACCTCGTACGTCGCCAGCACGTCGTTGCCGTCCACGCGGATCCCGGGGAAGCCGAAGCCCTGGGCGCGCTTGTAGAGCGGCACCTTGACCATCTGCTCGACCGGCTCGGAGATGGCCCACTGGTTGTTCTGGCAGAAGAAGACGACCGGCGCGTTGTAGGTGGCGGCGAAGACCATCGCCTCGTTGACGTCGCCCTGCGAGGAGGCTCCGTCGCCGAAGTGGGCCACGACTGCCGTGTCCCGCGTCGGGTCGCCGGTGCCGACGAGACCGTCCATCTGCACTCCCATCGCGTAGCCGGTCGCGTGCAGCGTCTGGGCTCCGATGACGATCGTGTAGAGCCCGAAGTTGTGCTCGGCGGGGTCCCAGCCACCCTGGTCGGTGCCGCGGAACAGCCCGAGCAGCTGCATCGGGTCGACCTCGCGACACCAGGCCACGCCGTGCTCGCGGTAGGTCGGGAAGACGAAGTCCTGGGGCGCGAGCGCGCGGGCCGCGCCGATCTGCGCTGCCTCCTGGCCCAGCAGCTGAGCCCACAGGCCCAGCTCACCGTGGCGCTGCAGCGCGGTGGCCTCGACGTCGAGGCGACGGGTCAGCACCATGTCGCGGTAGAAGCCGCGTACGGCCTCGTCCTCGGGGCGGTCGGGTGAGAACTCGAAGTCCGGGTGCGTGACCCGTTCTCCCTCAGGGTTCAGCAGCTGCACCATGTCGGTGTGGCTGGGACTCGGATCCAGAAATTCAGTCATCACGCTTCCTTCACACGGGGTGGGGTCGCCACCGCTGGTCATGTCGTACGCAGACTTGTGATCTGTCACACATCGACATAGTCAAACGGTACCCGCCCGCGGTTGCTTCCTCAGTCACACCGGAAACCGATGGGTGGCGGAGGTGTTCATCCCGGCCAATGCAGATCGGCGGTGCCGTCCTCGGTTACTGAAACTCACTCCGCGGTAGACAACTAAGCAAGCGCTTAGTAAGTTTGCCGGACGCGATGCCCCCCAAGGTCCAGGAGATGAGGAACCGATGACTCGAATCACCCGAGTGGAGTCGCTCAAGAGCGACCTCGGCGTGGCTGATCTGGTGGACATCTCGGCACCATCGCTCGAGGAGGGCGAGGTGCTGGCGCGGATCGAACGCTTCGCTCTCACGACGAACAACATGACCTACGCGGTCTACGGCGACGCCCTGAAATATTGGAATCTGTTCCCTGCCGAGCTGCCCGGACACGGCTGCATGCCTGCGTGGGGGCACGCAGAGATCGTCGAGTCGCGGTCGTCCGAGGTCCCCGTCGGGACGCGGGTCTTCGGCTACTTCCCCCTCGCGACCCACCTGACGATGCGACCCACGAAGGTCACCTCCCGCAGCTTCACCGACGGCGCCGAGCACCGCACCGGGACGCCCGAGGTCTACAACCTCTACGAGCTCCAACCAGAGGATGCCGATCCTCGGCTGGACAGCCTCACCGCCATCTTCCGCGCCCTGTTCATCACCTCCTACACCGCGGCGGACTACCTGCGCGAACGCGACTACTTCGACGCCGAGCAGTTCGTGATCTCGAGCGCCTCGAGCAAGACGGCGTACGGCATCGCCTACTGCCTGACCGACTCTCCGGCCGAGAAGATCGCGCTCACCTCCGCCCGCAACATCGACTTCGTCAACGGTCTCGGCCACTACACCCAGGCACATGAGTACGCCGACCTGACAGCCCTCGACCCGAGCAAGCGGACGGTCTATGTCGACCTTTCAGGCGACGGTGACCTCCGCCGCCGAGTTCACGAGCACTTCGGTGACCAACTCGCCTTCGACTGTCTCGTCGGGTCGACCCAGGCCGAGGGATTCCCCGAGGAGGACGCCAGCCTCGTAGGGCCGGCTCCGGTCTTCTTCTTCGCGGCCCTCCAGCTCGACGCCTACAAGGCCGCCGGCCAGTCGCGTCCTTTCATGCAACGCTATCGAGACGACGAGCGGGAGTTCCTCGAGCGTGTGGCGGCACCGGAACGGCCCTCGATCAAGCTGATCGAGCACGCCGGCCTCGAGGATGCCCCAACCGTCATCGCCGAGTTCCATGACGGCACGACGGACCCCGTCGCCGGCCATGTGTTCATCCCCAACGTTGGCTGACCGACCGGTCGCGCCGGCGCGCTTCTCCGTGCGCAACCTCCAAGCCGGCTGAAAGAAGATCTTCTTTCAGCCGAGCGACTCACGCCCGTGCGGCTCGTCCCAACCGGAGAGATCCGGGCCGGCGGGAACGATCTGGGTGGGGTTCAGGTCGGTGTGGACGATGTAGTAGTGCTGCTTGATCTGGTCGAAGTCGAGCGTCTCGCCGATCCCCGGGGTCTGGTAGAGGTCGCGCGCGTAGGCCCATAGCGCCGGGATCTCGGCGAGCTTCTGCCGGTTGCACTTGAAGTGGCCGTGGTAGACCGCGTCGAAGCGGGCCAGCGTCGTGAACAGCCGGATGTCGGACTCGGTGAGCTGGTCGCCGACCAGGTAGCGCTGCCGCGACAGCCGCTCCTCCAGCCAGTCGAGAGCCGTGAAGAGGCGGTCGTACGCCTCTTCGTACGCCTCTTGGGAGCCGGCGAAGCCACACCGGTAGACCCCGTTGTTGACCTCGGTGAAGACCCTCTGGTTGACCTCCTCCATCTCCTCACGGAGAGCGCGCGGCCACAGGTCCGGCGCGTCGTCGGCGAAGAAGTCGGTCCACTCGTGGAAGAAGTCGTGGGTGATCCACGGGAAGTCGTTGGTGACGACCTCGCCCGAGGACTCTTCGACGATCGCCGGCACCGTGATGCCGCGCGGGTAGTCGGGGTAGCGCTTGAGGTAGGCCTGCTGCAGCCGCTCGATCCCCAGCACCGGGTCGACGCCGCCAGGGTCGAGGTCGAAGGTCCACGACCTGGCGTCGTGGGTCGGCCCGGCGAGACCGAGGGAGATGACGTCCTGGAGCCCGAGCAGGTTGCGGACGATGATCGCCCGGTTGGCCCACGGGCAGGCGGCGGCCGCGACCAGCCGGTAGCGGCCAGGCTCGACGGGCCACAACGGGACTTCGCTCGGCCCGAACTCCGGCTTCCGCGCGTCCCGGGTGATCCGGTCCGGGATGTAGTTCATGTCCCGGTTGAACTCGTTGCCCGGCTGGATGTAGGTCGCCTTCTCCCCCATGCACCTCACCTTAGGCGCTGGGCCGGAACGTGAACCAGGGAGACGACGAAAGTCGAGCCTCAGGCCGTTCCCCAGCTCTCGACCCGCCATTCGCCGCCCTCCCGGACCAGGAAGACGATCATCGACTCGTCAGGGACCGGGCCGTCCTCGGCGGCGTACGAGACGGCGACGGTGACGCTGGCGGTCTCGCCTTCCACCTCGGGCTCAGCGAAGACCATGGTCCGGGTCACGGCGCGCGGGTTGGGGTCGACATAGGTCCGTTCGCCCTCGGCGGCGTCGATCATCGCGCGGGCGCCACCGCCGTCGAGGAGCTCGTCGCCCTCGTCGGAGGCCAGCTCGTAGAGGGTGGCGACCGAGGTCGTCTCCATGAACTCACGGGAGACCTCGCCCGGACCCGAGGATCGCGCCATCCACCAGAGCGCGAGCGCGGCAAGAGCCACGACCGCCACCAGCAGTCCGGAGATGCGTACTCCGCGACGCCAGCGGCGGCCGCGGGTCACGATGCTCGCCCGCTGCGGAGGCTGTCCCACGAGCAACACCGTAACTTCACTCCTGCTGGTCGGGGGCCACATCGACCGATACCGGCCGACATCAGGTGAGCGGAACTCCGCTGGACCTAGTGGGTACCACGATGAAGGGAACTACTGGATCCGAATACGTTGATTGGTAATCGCGTTTCACCCGATGGCTTTCGAAAGTCGAGTCTTATATACCTTTTTACCTGCAGCCAACATTGGATTGTTTGAAATCGAGCAAAAACCCGGTCTTTAGTCCCGGTTGACGGCATACCAGAAAGAGCCTTGAAAACCGAAGACAACGCACTCATAGGAACCAATAGATAAGAGAAAGTCCTTGACTTTAAGGTCATGAGCGTCTCAGGATTCAACTGGTACGACCCAACAGCAAACAAAGGAGATCTCGTGAACTCTCGGGCTCGAATCGCCGCTGTCGTCACCGGACTCGCAATGGCCACGGTCGCCGCACCAGTCATGGCCAGCCCTGTGCCACCCCCAGGTCCTGACTGCCCAGTCCCGGAAACACCAGCCCCGGGCGTCCCGGTCCCCGGCTGCCCGGTTCCGGACGACCCGGGCCCGGACGTTCCGGACACCCCGGACACCCCGGACACCCCGGACACCCCGGATACCCCGGACGCGCCTGACGCCCCGGACACCCCCGAGGTCCCGGATGCGCCTGACGCCCCGGACACCCCCGAGGTCCCGGACGCGCCTGACGCCCCGGACACCCCCGAGGTCCCGGACGCGCCTGACGCCCCGGACACCCCCGAGGTCCCGGACAACCCGGCCCCGGACGTTCCTGACGCCCCCGACAGCCCTGAGGTCCCGGGCACCCCGGCTGCGGACGTTCCCGCGCCGGACGTGCCGGTCCCGGATGTCCCCGTTCCGGACGTTCCCGTTCCGGACGTGCCGGTCCCGGACGTTCCGGTTCCGGACGTTCCGGTTCCGGACGTTCCGGTTCCGGACGTGCCGATCCCGGGCACCCCTGAGCTGCCCAACGTCACCGACAGCCTGCTGGGCATCATCAACAGCCTCCCGGTCGTCGGCCCAGTCCTGACCGACCTCCTCAGCTCGATCCTCGGGAAGCTCCCGGTGCCGTAAACCCATACATCGCAACCACATAGCAGAGGTCCAGCAGCGCGGGGTGCTGCTGGACCTCTGCTATCTGGCCGAACGCCCGTTCTCAGCCCGTCGGGAACGAACCCGCGAGCTCGATGAGGCGAGTGTTGGCCTCCGCCTCGCCGATCGAGACGCGCACGCCTTCCGGCGGGTAGGGACGGACCATCAGGCCGATCTCGTCGGCAGCCGCGGCGAACTCGGCGCAGCGGTCTGCCGAGGCGAAGGCGAACCAGACGAAGTTGCCCTGGGCGTCGGGGACGTCCCAGCCGGCCGCGCGTACGCCCTCTACGACGCGGACGCGCTCGGTCACCAGGTCGTCGACGCGGGCCAACAGCTCGGTCTTCCGCTCGAGCGAGGCGACGCCGGCCGCCTGCGCGACCACATTGACCCCGAACGGCAGCGCCATCGCCCGCAGGGTCGCGGCGATCGGCGCGGGCGCGAAGGCATAGCCGACACGGAAGCCGGCCAACCCGTAGGCCTTGGAGAAGGTGCGCAGCACGACCACATTCGGCCGGGACCGGTAGGTGGCGATGCCGTCGACGGCGTCGTCCATGCGCACGAACTCGGCGTAGGCCTCGTCCACCACGACCAGCACGTGCTCGGGGACCTTCGCCAGGAAGGCATCGAGCTCGGCCTGGGTGACCGAGGTGCCAGTCGGGTTGTTGGGGGTGCAGACGAAGACGACCTTCGTACGCTCCGTGATGGCCGCCGCCATCGCGTCCAGGTCATGGCGGCCGTCGTCGGCGACGGGCACCTTCACGGCGGTCGCACCGGCGGCGAGGACCGCGATCGGGTAGGCCTCGAAGCTGCGCCAGGCGAAGACGACCTCGTCCTCGGGCCCGCAGTAGGCAGAGACCAGCTGGAAGATCAGCGCGACGGCGCCGGTCGAGAGCGCGAGCTCCTCGGCCGGGACCTGGTAGTTCGTCGCGAGCGCCTCGTAGAGCTCGGTGTTGCCGGCGTCGGGATAACGGTTGACCCGTCCCGCCGCCGCGGCGGCGATCTCGACGACACCGTCGAGCGGCGGGTACGGGTTCTCGTTGGAGGAGAGCTTGTAGGTCACCAGCCCCGGCCGCTCGGCCGGCGGCTTGCCCGCAACGTACGCAGGCATCGCAGCGACACTGGGACGAGGCTGTGGGGTGTTCATGATCACAACTCTAGGTCGGGATGACCTCGCCCCCGTAAACCACGGGAAGGTCGCGGCCGACCACGATGTCGAGCGGGTTGGTGACGCAGCGGACCGACCCGCCGCCGAGGTGGAGCTCGCTCATCTCGACGATCCGGATCGTGAAGCCCCAGCCCTCGAGAACGGTGCGGATACGGTCCGGGCAGGACGGCATCACGATGGTGCGGCCGATCACGATCGAGTTGGCGGCGAACGTGCTGAGCGCCTCCTCCTCGGTGATGACCAGTGGCTCCGGGATCAGGTCGAGGAGCGCCTGCGCCGACTCGGGAGCGAGCGCGTCCGGGCAGATGATCGCCCGGCGCTCGTCGAGCGGGCAGAAGGCGAGGTCGAGGTGGTACATCCCCGAGTGGGTCGTGCGCACGCCCAGCACCCGCACGTTCATCTCTGCCGCCAGGGTCTTCAGCGCCATCTCGTCGGTGCGCGGCCCGGTGCCGGCGACCAGGTGGCCAGCGAACGGGAAGACGTCCCCCGCCTCGAAGGTCGGGCCGATCCCGTCCTTGCCGACGTACGCCGTCCCCCAGCCGTTCGTGGCGAACCACTCGACAGCGGTGAGCGTCTCGTTGCGTCGCTCGGGAAAGCGCATGTGAGAAAGGAGCACGTGGCGACGCCCGTCCGCCAAGCCAGCCGCGAAGCCGAGGTTCATCGCGTAGACCATGTCGGGGCTGTCCTCGCGGGGCGCGATGACGTCGACGCGCCCGCCGAGCTCCTCGATGGTCGCCCGGAGGGTGTCCCACTGCGCGCGAGCGCGGGCCGGATCCGGCTGGATCTCGGTGTCCATGAACGGGTTGATGGCGTAGTCGATGCGGTAGTGCGTCGGCTCGGTCATCAGGTAGTGACGGCCCCAGCTCAGCGATGTGCTCACGCGACCACCTCCCTAGCGCAGGCGCCAGAATACGGACGCGGTCGCGTGTTGCTTGGACGGTTCACTCGCTGGCGCTCGCTCACTCGCTAACCCCTCTCAGTTCTGATCATCAGATCGTCCGATTGCCTGATTGACTGATTGTCAGACAATCTCCTGCCGATAGGTTAGTACACGAACGGTCAGCACCGGAAGACAGCGCAGGTAGGACAATGGGGCCCATGTTCGAGTCGCTCACCCTGGACGAACCAGCCTCGACGGTCGACCGAGTCGCCGACGAGCTCCGCCGGGCGGTGTTCGAGGGCGAGCTCGAGTCCGGCACCCCACTGCGCGAGCACGGCCTCGCCGAGTCCCTGGGGGTGGGCCGCTCCACTGTCCGCGAGGCGCTCACCATCCTCGTCGCCGAGGGGCTGGCCATCCGTGCCCCCAACAAAGGCGTCGCCGTCGCGACCCCTGAGGCCGCCTCGGTCCGCGACGTCTGCGCCGCCCGCTGGGTGCTCGAGGGGGCCGGGGTCCGCAACTGGGCGAACGCCTCCGTCGAGGATCGCAGGGCCGTGCACGAGTCCCTCGATGCGTACATCTCGGCGGTCCACTCGGAGCACTCGACCTACCGTGAGCTCAACGAGCGCCATCTCGCCTTCCATCTCTCGCTCGTCGCGCTCACCGGATCGCCTCGGCTGATCGCGATGCAGGAGCACCTGGTCCTCGAGCTCAAGCTCGCCCTCGCCCAAGTCGACCGCATCCGACGCAACGCCCACGACCAGGCCGAGGACCACGCCGCCCTGGTTCGCCTCCTCGACGCCGACAGCATCCACGACGCCGAGCGGTTCCTGCAGAAGCACCTCTCCGACGCCGCCCACTCCATCTGCAAGGCACTTCGCCTGGAGAGATAACGGTCTCGCGACGTCACACCTCGTGTCGTACCCTTGCGTCCCGCGGGGAGACTGACACACTCTCCGGCATGCGTATCGCAACCTGGCTCATCACCAACGCCATCGCTCTGGCCGTGGCCACGTGGCTCGTCGGCGGGATCTACTTCGACGGCCCCACCAGCGGCATGGAAGAGATCAAGCAGAAGCTGATTCCACTGCTGCTCGTCGCTCTGGTGCTCGGCATCGTGTCGGCGTGGGTGAAGCCGATCCTGAAGTTCGTGGCATTCCCGTTCATCCTGCTCACCTTCGGCCTGCTTCTGCTGGTCATCAACGCGGCGATGCTCGGCCTGACCGCGTGGATCCTCGGTCCGACCGAGATCGGTTTCCACGTCGACGGGTTCTGGGCCGCGGTGCTCGGCGGCATCATCATCTCGATCGTCGGCTGGGCCCTCGACCGGCTCTGGCCGGAATCCGCCAGCTGAGGTCCAGGATCGGCATCCGCCCCGCGTTCTTGGCCAAAATGTAAAACTCGGGTCATGAAGATCGCGGTCGTCTGCCTGGGCAACATCTGCCGTTCACCGATGGCGGAGGTCGTGCTGCGGGATCGTCTGGACCGTGCCGGGCTCGACGACGTCGAGCTCGTCTCGGCCGGCACCGGCGGCTGGCACGCCGGCGAGAAGATGGACCGCCGCGCGGCCGCGACGCTGCTCGAGGCGGGCTATGACCCCGACCGTCACCGGGCCCGGCAGTGGCCGGTCGGGGACCCCGAGACGTACGACCTCGTGCTTGCGATGGACGCGGACAACCTGGCTGATCTCGCCGATCTGGCTGGTCAGGCGCCAGAGAGCAGGCTGCGGATGTTTCGTGATTTCGATCCCGAAGGCCCCGGTGATGTGCCCGATCCCTATTACGGTGGTGCCGAGGGGTTCCGGGAGGTGCTGGCCATGGTGGAGCGTACGAGTGATGCGATCGTCGCGTCCCAGGCCACGTCGAGGCGCGGTTCGTGACCCGCCAGCCCGCGGTCGCCCGACGTGCAGAGCAGCTGCTCGGGGCCGCGGTGGTGAGCACATCCCCAGTTGCGGGCGGCGACACCTCTACCGCCACCAAGATCCGGCTCAGTGACGGCTCGCTGGTGCTGATGAAGGCACTCTCCCCCGCTCGTGACGACTTCGTCGCCGCCGAGGCCCGCAGCCTTCGCTGGCTGGAGGAGTCGGGCGCCGTGAAGGTCCCCGAGGTGCTCGCGGCCGAGCCCGACTGCCTGGTGCTGCGCTGGATCGATCCCGGCCGCCCCAACGCCGAGACCGCCGAAGAGCTCGGCCGCGCGCTCGCGGGCCTGCACTCCACCCCCGTCTCGGGGTTCGGCGCCGACAAGGACGGGTTCATCGGCCGGCTGCCGATGCCCAACAAGACCGCGGACACCTGGGCCGAGTTCTATGCCGTACGCCGCCTGCTCCCCTATCTCAGGGCCGCCCGCGACCGCGGCACCATCGACGCCGCCGGCGCCGAGCGCGTCGAGCGGGTCGTCGGGAAGCTGACGTCGCTGATCCCGGAGGAGCCGCCTGCCCTTCTCCACGGCGATCTCTGGAACGGCAACGTGCTCTGGGACCGGAGCGGCGACGCCTGGCTCATCGATCCCGCTGCGTACGCCGGTCATCGTGAGATCGACCTCGCCATGCTCGCGCTCTTCGGCCTCCCCCATCTGGAGCGGATGATGGCCGCCTACGAGGACGCGACTCCCCTCGCCGAGGGCTGGGAGGACCGCCAGGGCCTACACCAGCTCTTCCCGCTGCTCGTCCACGCCGCGATGTTCGGCGGTGGCTACGGCGCCCGTGCCGCCACCGTGGCCGCTCGCTACCTCTGATCCAGAGCGCCGGCGGCAGGCCGAATCGGGCGGCCTACTTCAACCCGACCGCAGCCGCTTCTCCCGGCGCTGCCTCCAGCAGTGACGACAAGACTCCCGGAAAGCGTGACTCCAGGTCATCGCCGCGCAGGTGGACATAGCAGCGGGTGCCCTCGTCGCGAGTGCGGGTGATACCTGCGCTGCGGAGGGTTTTCATGTGATGGCTGAGCGTCGACTTCGACACCGGGGCGTCGAGCTCGCCCCACTGCCGCTCCCGTCCGTCCGAGAGCAGCAGCACGATCCCCAGACGGATCGGGTCGGACAGCGCAGACAGCACGCGGGTCAGCGAGATGTCATCGGTGGCCGGGTGCCTGGCGTCGAGATGGTCGGCGGGGCTCATGAGCCGATTCTACCTTTGTTCGGCAAACATCGAACGATCGAGTAGTGTGTTCGATGTTCGTGAAACATGAAACATTGGCCGCCGCTTCGACACGAAGGATTCCCGATGCCCCGCAGCCTGTTCTGGCTCACCGCCCTGTTCATCGCCACGCTCGCGCTCGGCACCGACGAGTTCGTCATCGCCGGAGTCCTGAACACCGTGGCGGCCGACCTCGATGTCACTGCCGGGGAAGCGGGGCAGCTCGTGACCGGATTCGCCCTCGCGTTCGCACTGGGAGCACCCGTCCTCGCCGTCTGGCTGGACCGATACCCGCGTCGACTCGTCCTCGCCGGCGGGCTGGCCGTGTTCGTGCTCGCAAACCTCGGCTGCGCGATCTCTCCCGACCTGACCACCCTGTTCACCCTGCGGATCGTTGCAGGCCTGGCCGCGGCGGCGGTCTCGACGACGGCGTTCGCCGCCGCTGCGGAAGGAGCCCCCGAAGGGAAGCAGGGCACCTACCTGTCGGTGGTCACCGCCGGACTCACCGTGGCGCTGTTCACCGGAGTGCCCGTGGGCACCTTGCTCGCGGAAGCACTGTCCTGGCGTTCGACCTTCGTGCTCATCGCCATCGTCGCCGCGGTCGCCGCGGTCATAACCTTGGCGACCATGCCCCATCTTCCCGGTGCGGCGCCGGTGACCCTGGGTGAGCGACTTGCTCCGCTGCGTAACGCCGGCGTACTGCGAATGGTCGCGGCGATCTTCCTCTGCGGTGCCGGTGGGCTCATGTTCTACACCTATCTCGGCCCCATCACTGCCTACACACTCGGCACCGATGCGGCCCTTCCGGTCCTTCTGCTGATCGTAGGTCTCGTCGGCGTAGCCTCCGCGCTCCTGGGCGGACACCTGACTGACAAGCACGGTCCCCGTCTGGCGCGACTCGCGATCCTTGGCGGGCATGCGCTCGCGCTCGCCCTGATGGCGGTCCTGGTCGTCGCCCATGCACCTGTGTGGGCCTTCGGGGCCGGGGTGGCGATCTGGTCGACCTTCGCCTGGGCACTCAATCCGCCCATGCAGGCCAGCACCATTGCCGCATCGCCCGAGA
Source organism: Nocardioides sp. NPDC006273 (assembly GCF_040613495.1). Taxonomy (NCBI): domain Bacteria; kingdom Bacillati; phylum Actinomycetota; class Actinomycetes; order Propionibacteriales; family Nocardioidaceae; genus Nocardioides; species Nocardioides sp. NPDC006273. Next base: position 91,332 of record NZ_JBEXSD010000005.1, read on the forward strand.
CGCCGATGATCGCCGTGTCGCTGAACATCTCCGGCCTCTATCTCGGCGCCGCCGCAGCCGGAGCACTCGGCGGCCTCACCCTCGAGCGACTCGATGCTGGAGCGATCCCCGTCGTGGGCGCGATCGTACTGGTCGTCGCATGGATCGTCGCCGCGCCCGCGGTAGGACCGTCGCGACATGACGAAGGCCCCGGACCATTGATTTCTCAAGGATCTCGGGGCCTTCGAGGTGGCGGTGACGGTGGGATTTGAACCCACGGTAGGTCTCCCTACACAACATTTCGAGTGTTGCACCATCGGCCGCTCGGACACGTCACCGCCGAATAAGTTACAACCTCGGGTGGTCTTCGCCGAAATCGGGGGCGTTTCGCTGGGCACCGAAGAACTCCTCCAGCAGCGCGCGCTGCTCCTCGGCCATCAGCCCGGCGACGACCTCGGGTCGGTGGTTGAGCCGGCGGTCGCGTACGACGTCCCACAGCGACCCCACCGCACCGGCCTTGTCGTCGAAGGCACCGAAGACGATCCGCTCGACCCGCGCCAGGACCGCGGCGCCGGCGCACATCGTGCACGGCTCCAGGGTCACCACGAGCGTGCAGCCCTCCAGGCGCCACTCACCTCTGGCCTTGGCCGCCTCGCGCAGCGCGACCACCTCGGCATGTCCGGTCGGGTCGGCCTCGGCCTCGCGTACGTTGCGCCCGGTGCCGATCACGGCTCCGAAGGGGTCCACGACGACCGCGCCGATCGGCACGTCACCGGTCACCAGGGCAGCCCGGCCCTCGGCCAGGGCGGCCCGCATCGGGGCCTGCCACCGGTCGGTTGGGGTCACGCGGGCATGAGGCCGACGGCGTCGTCGAAGGCCTCGCCGCAACCGATCGCCCGGGCGATCTCGGAGAGCGTCTCGTCCGGGTAGAGGTCGTCCTCGAACATGTCGTCCAGCAGCATGCCCATCTCGACCGCGCTCATCCCGAAGTCGGCGAGGATGCCGAGGTCGCCAGCAGGGTCGGCCTCTTCCTCCTCCTCGACCTCCTCCGGCAACGGCAGTCCGAGCACTTCGAGAGCCGACGCTGCCAGCTCCCACTCGTCGGCCGCGGTCACGTCGGAGAGCAGCACCCTGGTCGAGGCGCCGGCGACCCGGACGATCACGAAGAAGTCCTCATCGATCGCTGCCATCGCGATCGCGCCACCATCACCTGGAAAGCGGTGGAGCGCGTGCCTCAGAGTCTCGACGTCGGTCAGGAGGTCGTGCGCGAGCTCGCGCACAACCCAAGCTCCGTCCTCGCGATACATCGCGACGGCGAAGTCAACACCCTCGATCTGCTCCAGCTGATCAGACACACGACCAGAGTGACACCGAAACCGCCTCGGGTCTAGGCCGTATCTCTGAAATCCACGCTCACTGTGCGACGTCTCGCATCCGAACCACCCGCAGGTCACCCCACGTCGCGACGCCGGTAGCCGACGAAGGCCAGCGCTGCGACGACCCCCGTCGCCGCCAGCAGGACGACCGTCGGGCCGGCGGTCCAGGTCTCCGTCGGATACGCCGGCAGGTGGAAGAAGGGTGACAGCGAACGGACCCCGTCGGGCAGCTCGAGCGTCTCCCCGAGGAACGCGTCGAGCACCACCCATGCCACCAGTGCCCACGCCAGGACCGCGAACCGCGGCAACCAGGCCAGGACGAGGAGCGCGAGGGCGGCGACGAGCAGCATCGCCGGCAGCTGGGCGAGAATGCCGAGCACCAACTCGGAGACACGCGAGCCGGACACCTCGCCGGCGACCGGGACGTACCCCAGCACCATCCCCGCACTCATCGCCAGCGCCACCAGCACCACGCCGACGACCGTCACGGCGAGCGAGCCGACCAGCCAGCGGGCCCGCGTGAGCGGGGTGGCGATCAGCGCCTCCAGCCGCCCGGTGTCCTCTTCCGCCCGGAGCCGCAGCACCGAGGCGACGCCGAAGACCGCGCCGACCACTCCGAGGGTGAGATTGATGTAGCCGAGGAACGCGTCGATCAGGGCGTCGCCCGCGCCGGCCCCCAGGCCCATCGCCTCGAGCATGTCGGGGTTTCCCTCCAGCATGTCGGGCACCTCCGGGATGACGGAGCCATAGATCGCGGCGAGCGCCGCCAGCCCGACCGCCCAGCCGATCACCAGGCCCCGCTGGGTGCGCAGCGCCAGACCCCACGGCGTTCCGAGGGCGGCCGAGGCCCGCGCGGCACCGGCCCGCGGTTGCAGCAGACCCGCACCGGCATCCCGTCGCGCGGTCAGCACCACGGTCAGACCGAAGCAGACGGCCGCAGCCGCGAGCAGCACCCCCAGCAGCCACCATCGCTCGCCACCGAATGCGTTCACCCCCTGGGCCCACCCGAACGGCGAGACCCAGTAGAGCGCGCTGTCGCCGACAGCGCCGACGCCGCGGACGACGTACGCCGCCCCCAGCAGACCACCCGCGATCGCGAGCGCGCCGCGGGCCGACGCGGTGACCTGGGCGGCCGCCGCGGCGAGGCCGGCGAAGAGGAGGCCGAGCATCCCGACCTCCGCCGCGAAGGCCAGCGACCCGGTCCGTTCCAGGCCCAGTCCGCCCAGCACCGCGGCCAGCAGCCCGCTGATGACGACCGTCGCGACGAGCGCGACCACGAGTGCGGCCACCTGCGCGGCGTGACGCCCCACCACGCCCGAGCGGACCAGCTCGGCCGCCCCGGACTCCTCCTCGGCGCGCGTGTGGCGGATGACCGCGAAGACGACCAGCAGGGTGATGCCGAGCGTGACGATCAGGGTGATCTCGTTGGCGATGATCCCCTCGACCGTGTCGAGGGCGACCTGTCGGCCGCTGGTGATTCGCGACGCCGCGCTCTCCCCTGCCGTCGGTCCGTACGTGGCGATCTCTGCGGGCGTGTCGTATGTGCTCTTCACGGTGGCCGCACTGGCCGCGGAGATCCCGACGATGCCGAGGGTCCAGAGCGGGAGGCGCACCCGGTCGCGTCGCAGCGCCAGCCGGACCAGGGTCGGCGTACCGGCGAAGAACTCGTGGGCACTCATCGGGTCACCGAGCCCTCGTCGTCGCCCGTGACGCCGTCCCCGTCTCCGGGCACGACGTCGCCGTACTGACGAAGGAACAGCTCCTCCAGGGTCGGCGGGTGTGCCTGGAGGGCGACGATCCCGGCCCGGTGCAGGATGCCGACCACCTCGTCGAGCTGGGCGGTGTCGACGGCCAGGGTGACGGTGTGGGTGCCATGGCTGTCGTCGTACTCGGGGTCGTGGACGCCGGGGAGGGAGACCAGGTCGGCGACCGGGCTCCGGGTCTCGGCGACGACCGTGGTGCGGGTCAGCGTGCGCAGCTCGGTCAGCGTGCCGCTCTGGACCGTGCGGCCGGACCGGATGATGCTCACCCGGTCCGCGAGCCGCTCGACCTCGGCGAGGATGTGACTGGACAGCAGCACCGTCGCGCCCCGCTGGACGACCTCCTCGACGCACTCCTGGAAGACCGCCTCCATCAGCGGGTCCAGACCCGAGGTCGGCTCATCGAGCAGATAGAGGTCGGCCTCGGCGCTGAACGCCGCGACCAGCGCCACCTTCTGCCGGTTGCCCTTGGAGTAGGTGCGCGACCTCTTGCGCGGGTCGAGCTCGAAGCGTTCCACCATCTGCTTGCGCAGCTTCTCGTCGAGGCCGCCGCGCAGCCGGCCCAGGACGTCGATCACCTCGCCACCGGTCAGGCTGGGCCACAGCGGCACGTCGCCAGGCACGTACGCGATCCGACGGTGGAGCGTGGCGACGTCGCGCCACGGGTCACCGCCGAGCAGTCGCACCCTGCCGCTGTCCGCGCGGAGCAGGCCCAGCAGCACCCGCATGGCGGTGGACTTGCCGGCGCCGTTCGGGCCGAGGAAGCCATGCACCTCGCCGGTCTCGACGTGCAGGTCGAGCCCGTCGAGCGCTCGTACGCTGCCGAAGGTCTTGACTACTCCGGTCATCTCGATGGCGGTCATTCTTCGTTCTCCTCCTGGGTGACGGTGTGCGGCGCACGAGTGCGCTCGATCAGCAGGCGAGCGGCGGCTGCCTGGGCGGGGGTGAGCTCCTCGATGACCGTGTCGACGAGGAACTCGCCGCCGGCGGTCACGAGGTCGTGCTCGGACAGGGCGCGCAACGACTCCTCCGGCAGCAGGTCGAGGATCCGGTCGACGAGCGCGGCGACCGCCGGGTCGTCGGGGTCCACGTCCGCGAGGCGGTCGAACTCGTCGTACATCCGGACCAGGCGCCGGGTGTAGTCCTCGTCGCCGAGCAGCGGCAGCATCGGCGCGATCCAGCGGCTCGCGTCGGCGCTGGGGACGAACGCGAGCACGTCGCGGTCGAGGCGGGCCATCGGGCCGGTGGCGCCGGCGGCCTCGACGCGGGTGAAGAACTCGACCAGCTGCGGGTCGGGGAGGTCGTCGAGTGCGAGGCGACCGTCGCGCACTCGTTCCTGCAGCTCGGCGAGACGTCGCCGCTGAGCGGCCAGGCGCTCCTGCTGCAGGGCGAGGGCGGCGTCCATCGAGGCGACGATCTCGCCGAGGTCGCGTCCCTCCTCGTCCGCCAGCACCTGCCGAACCTCGTCGAGGCCGAGGCCGAGCTCGACGAGCCGTCGGGCGTGGCTGAGGAGCACCAGGTCCCGCATGCTGTAGACGCGATATCCGGACGCGGAGCGCTCCGGCTCAGGGAGCAGTCCGACCTGGTGGTAGTAGCGCACCGTGCGGGTGCTCACCCCCACCGCCGCCGCCAGCTCTCCGATCCGCATGAGACCAGTCAAGACCTTGACGGAGCGTCAAGGTCAAGGTCTGAGGGGTGACGTAATGTTTCGCCCCATGGAAACCCTCGTTGTGGACCACCCGCTCGTCGCCCACAAGCTCACCACCCTGCGCAACAAGGAGACCGACTCATCGACCTTCCGTCGTCTCGCCGACGAGCTCGTCACGCTGCTCGCCTACGAGGCCACCCGCGGCGTGCGGGTCGCCCCGGTCGACATCGTGACCCCGGTCGCCCCGACCCAGGGCGTACGCCTCACCGACCCGCAGCCGCTGATCGTCCCAATCCTCCGGGCCGGTCTCGGGATGCTCGACGGGATGATCCGGCTGCTGCCGACCGCGGAGGTCGGCTTCCTGGGGATGGTCCGCAACGAGGAGACCCTCGAAGCGACGACGTACGCCGAGCGTCTCCCCGCCGACCTCTCCGGCCGTCAGTGCTACGTCGTCGACCCGATGCTGGCCACCGGCGGCACCCTCGCCGCGGCGATCGACTTCCTGGTCAAGCGCGGCGCCGACGACATCACCGCCGTCGTACTTCTCGCCGCCCCGGAGGGTGTCGCCGCGCTGGAGAAGGAGCTCGAGGGCATCGACGCCCCCGTCCGCGTCGTCACCGCAGCGATGGACGAGAAGCTCAACGAGAAGGGCTACATCGTCCCCGGGCTCGGCGACGCCGGCGACCGGCTCTACGGCGTCGCGGGCTGAGACTGCCGTAACCGCCGCTGGTCGTGGGGCTCGCTCGCATGTAACACGTCGTTCGTAGAACTATCCGGTCGTTCTAAAAGGCGAGTAGACCTACGAACGACGTGTTACACGGGCGGCGAGCAGCACGACGTCGTTGAGCAGTCCGGTGTAGGCGTTACGCCCCACTCGTCGACTCATGTCCCGGTTCTCCTCTGGATCAGCTCAGAACAGCCCGCACACGGCAGCGACCTCGGGTCCGGGCCGTTACCACCCCGGGGCTTGCTCTCAGCCGAAGGGAAATTCCGCTACGACCTGGTGGGCCGGGCGCTTCCTCGGCCCCTCGCCGAGCCGTGAGCGCACCAGCGCGAACGACGAGACGGTCCAGGACGGGCCCCGGTACGCATCGAGCAGCCGCACCCAGTTGCTGAGCTCGACCGGAACGCCGGCCCGGGCGACCGTCAGGTGGGGTCGGAACCGCCCGCCGTCGACCTCGGCGCCGGCCTTGACCAGCGCATTGCGAGCGCCTGCGGCCACTCGATCGAGCTCCTCGGAGGCGTCGGTCTCGACCCCGGCGTAGAGGACCTTGCCCTCGGTGACGTTGGGGAAGGCACCGCCGCCCGTGATGGTCAGCGTGAAGGGAGTACGCCGCCCCGCGGCCGTCTCCAGCCGCTCGATCGCGTCGTCGAGCGACCGGTCGGGGACGTGAGCGGCGAAGGCGACCGTCAGGTGGAGCTGGTCAGGCGCCGACCAGCGGAAGGCGGCCGCGTCGCGGCGTACGGACAGGAACTCGTCGAGATCTTCGATCACCGACTCCGGCGGGATCACCGCCACGAACATTCGATTCATCGATGTCCATTGTGCCTGGCGACGCCCTCGGGGTCACCCGAGTTGTGTGCCGAGCAGGTCGCCGACGACATAGGTCACCAGCATCGCCAGCAGCCCGCCGGCGATATTGCGCAGCGCCGCCCGGACGGGTGGCGCGTAGCCGAGACGCGCGCTGGTCCAGCCGGTGACGGCGAGCGCGACGGTGACGGTGAGGACGGTCCCCCAGATGCGGACGCCGTCCGGGAGGAGCATGATCGACAGTAAGGGCAGCAGTGCACCGAGGGTGAACGACAGCATCGACGCCCAGGCCGCGGACCATGGCGAGGTGAGGTCGTCGACGTCGATACCGAGCTCGAGGACTGCATGGGCACGCAGCGCGTCGCGATCGGTGAGCTGAACGGCGACCTCGGCGGCAGTCTCAGGCTCCAGCCCTCGCTCGCGCAGGAAACCCTCGAGCTCGCGCAGCTCCTCCTCCGGCATCTCCCGCAGCTCGCGACGCTCCTTGGCGATCAGCGACTTCTCGGTGTCGCGCTGGGTGGACACCGAGACGTACTCTCCCGCCGCCATGCTGATCGCGCCCGCCACCAGGGCGGCGACGCCCGCGATCAGGACCGTGGTCGTGCCCGTGGTCGCGCCCGCGACACCCATGACCACACCGGCGGTGGAGACGATGCCGTCGTTGGCTCCGAGGACGCCTGCCCGCAGCCAGTTGAGCCGATTCTTCAGGCCGTCGGCCCGCTCCTCGGCGTCACCGTGGCCCGCGTGGGCCCCCTCACTGGGGAGCGTCACTGGTCCCCTCGCTGGGGACGGGCTCCTGTGGGTTCTCGCAGAAACGGACCGTCCCGCTCTTGCCGCCGTGATACGCGTACGTCTTCCCCGCTGCCTCGAGCACGACGCGGACGCCGTCGACCAGGGCCATCGAGTACATCTTCCCCGGCTCCGGGCAGCCCAGGCTGCCGTCGCGCCAGGTCACCTCGTCGTTGGAGACGACGGTGATCTCCTCGGCGTCGATCCCCTGTCGCTCGGCGAGATCGGCGATCGCGGCGGCGACGTTCGGGTCTTCGGCCGACGTCGGGCTGGATGAGCTGGACACGACAGACACGTTAGCGCCTGGGTCGGTCGCCTCGGAGCCACATCCGGCCAACGTCGGTGCCAGCATCAGCGCCAGGACGGGCAGGACGTACACCGCGAGGCGGGCCGTGGGCTTGCTCTTGTCGCTGTAGTTCTGGGTGCTGGTCATGACCTTGGGTACGCCTGCGGTGCGCGGTTCGTTGCGTCCGGGTCGCCTGCGCAGCCCCATCAGCGACGCCATCAGACCCCGAACCTCGTCGCGCGTTCCCGCGTGCTCCCGGCGCCGCGGCCGGCGTCGGCCTCGCTGTCCCAGGCGTAGACCTCGGTCCCGGTGATGAAGACGCGCTCTGCGCGGTGGTCGGTGTCGAGCGGATCCCCGGACCAGAGGACGACGTCGCCGTCGAGACCGGGCGCGATCGCGCCGACGCGGTCGTCGAGACCGAGGAAGCTCGCCGGGTTCGTGGTGATCGCGGCCAGGGCCGTGTCGCGCGGGAGGCCGTCGCGTACGGCGAAGGATGCCTGGTGGACCAGGAAGTTGATCGGGATGACCGGGTGGTCGGTGGTGATCGCGACCCGCACGCCCGCGGCGGCCATCGCGGCGATGTTGCGGTTGGCGCGATGGCGCACCTCCACCTTCGAGCGGCTCACGAACATCGGTCCGTAGATGACCGGGATGTCCTTTTCGGCGAGCACGTCGGCGAGCAGGTGGCCCTCGGTGCCATGGTTGACGACCAGGCGGTAGCCGAACTCCTCGCTCAGCCGGATGGCGGTGACGATGTCGTCGGCGCGGTGGGTGTGCTGGTCCCAGGCGAGCTCACCGTCGAGGACCCGGGCGAGGGTCTCCTTGCCGAGGTCGCGGTCGAAGGGCTCGCCCTTCTCCTCGGCGGCCGCCCTCTTGGCGGCGTAGTTCTGGGCGTCGACGAAGGCCTTCCTGATGATGCTGGCGACGCCGAGACGGGTCGACGGAGTCTTCTTCTGGTCGCCGTAGACGCGCTTGGGGTTCTCTCCGAGGGCGCTCTTGACCGAGACGGAGTCGGAGACGACCTGCTCGTCGATGGTCCGTCCGCCCCAGGTCTTGATCGCGACCGTCTGACCGCCGATCGGGTTGCCGGACCCGGGCTTGATCACCGCAGTGGTCACCCCGCCGGCCAGGGCGTCACGGAAGCCCTCGTCCTCGATGTTGACCGCGTCAACCGCCCGCAGGGCCGCGCCGTCGGGGTCGGTCATCTCGTTGGTGTCCTCGCCGGCCCAGCCCTCGCCCTGCTCGGAGATCCCGATGTGGCCGTGCCCCTCGACGAAGCCGGGAAGCAGCCATTTGCCTGTCGCATCGAGGGTTTCGATGCCGTCGGGGACTTCGATGTGCGCGCCGACCGCGGTGATCACCCCGTCCTCGATCAGGACCGTGCCGTTCTCGATCGGGTCGGCGGAAACAGGGACGACGTACGCGTTGGTGATGGCGACAGAGGAGCGCTGGGTCATGGGCGCCATCATGCCGGGCTCCGCGCACCTGTCGATCGGTTTAGGTCAGCGCGCCGCGAGGGCGGGCGGCCCAAAAGCGCCGGCGGACGCCCACCCGAGGGTGGACGCGCGCCAGGGACGTACTAGGCCTGGAAGCTCAGAAGCCCAGGTCGCGGCCGATGAGCTCCTTCATGATCTCATTGGAGCCGGCCCAGATCTTGGTGACACGGGCGTCGCGCCAGGCGCGAGCGACTCGGTACTCGTTCATGAAGCCGTAGCCGCCGTGGATCTGGACGCAGTGGTCGAGGACCTCGGACTGCGCTTGCGAGGACCACCACTTGGCCTTGGACGCCTCGACCGGGGTGAGCTCACCGCGGGCGTGGGCGGCGACGCACTTGTCGATGTACGCCTCGGCGACCTCGATCTGGGTGACCAGCTCGGCGAGCAGGAACTTGTTGTGCTGGAAGGCGCCGATGGACTGGCCGAAGGCCTTGCGGTCCTTGGCGTACTGCACGGTCTCGAGCAGGATCTGCTTGGCCTGCGCGACGTTGGCGACGGCGCAGGAGACGCGCTCCTGCGGGAGCTCCTCCATCATGTGGATGAAGCCGCGGTTGAGCTCGCCGATGATCTCGGCGTCGGTGACGCGGACGTTCTCGAAGAAGAGCTCGGCGGTGTCGGACTCCTCCATGCCGACCTTGTCGAGCTTGCGGCCGCGGGAGAAGCCCTCCTTGTCGGACTCGATCGCGAAGAGGGTGATGCCCTTGGCGCCCTTCTCCGGGTCGGTGCGGACCGCGGTGATGACCAGGTCGCAGGAGTAGCCGTTGGTGATGAAGGTCTTCGAGCCGTTGATGACCCACTCGTCGCCGTCGCGGACCGCGGTGGTCTTCAGCGCGGCCAGGTCGGAGCCGCCGGACGGCTCGGTCATGCCGATGGCGAGCAGGATCTCACCGGAGGCCACGCCCGGGAGCCAGCGCTGCTTCTGCTCCTCGGTGCCGAGGCGGACCAGGTAGGGAGCGGTGATGTCGGAGTGGATGCCGACGCAGGTCGGGTAGGCCGCGCCGATCTTGGCGAGCTCCTCGGCGAGGACCGCGTTGAAGCGGAAGTCCTCGGCGCCGGCGCCGCCGTACTCCTCCGGGATCGCGAGACCGAGGAAGCCGTTCTCACCGGCTTCGAGCCAGAACTCGCGGGGCAGCGCCTTGTCGGCGATGTGCTTGTCGGTGTGGGGCTTGACCGAACGCTCCAGCCACTGCTGGACGGACGCTCGGAAGTCCTCGTGGTCTTCCTCGTAGACGTCGCGCTTCATCATGCGTCGGAGTCTACGACGCAGTGGTTACTCGGTGGTAACCACCGTTCGAGGAGTGAGCCGGACCGGCGTACGCCACGCCACGATCAGCAGCGGCAGCGAGACGATCAGCCCGACGACGAAGACGGCATGAAGCGCCGGGGCGAGGACATCGGCCGGGAGGACCTCGAGCGGAGGCACCTCTCCCCCGGCGTACTCACGCCTGACCAGCCCGTTCGCGATCGCACCGAAGAGCGCGACGCCCAGCGCCGAGCCGACCGAACGGGCGAACATGTTGGACCCGGTCGCCACCCCGCGCACCTCCCAGTCGACCGCCGACCCGGCGGCGACGACACCCGGGTTGACCGACCAGCCGAAGCCGAGACCGAGTACGAAGCACGGGATCGCCAAGTGCCAGATCGACGAGCTCTCGCCGACCGTGACCAGCACGAGCCCGCCGACGATGACCAGCAGCGCACCGAGCGCGACCGCGGTCCGGAACCCCTTCGAGAGGTAGATCCGGCCGGCCGTGGCGGCGGCGATCGGCCAGCCGATGCTCATCCCGGCGAGCGCGAACCCGGCCACCACTGCCGAGTGACCGAGCACGCTCTGGGCATAGAGCGGGACGTACGTGGTCAGTCCGAGCATCACCACGCCGACGATCAGGCTGGCGGCGTTGGCCGGCGCGAGGACCCGGTGGCGGAGGACCCACGGCGGCAGCACCGGGTCGGCGGCACGGCGCTCGACGAACCCGAAGGCGACCAGGGCCGCGATGCCGACCGCGAAGATCAGGTAGGACGGCCACGAGGCCCACGCCCAGGCGTGCCCGCCCTCGAGCAGACCGAGCAGCAGCGCGATCCCGCCGACGGTCAGCAGCCCGGCGCCGGCCCAGTCGATCGCCTGCGTCGCCGCGGGCTGCCGGTCCTCCTTGAAGTGGCGCAGCAGCCACAGCGCGATCGCCCCGATCGGCAGGTTGATCAGGAAGATCAGGCGCCAGTCGAGGTAGTCGGCGAAGAGGCCGCCGAGGGTCGGGCCGACGATCGCGGCGGTGGCCCAGACCGAGGCGACGTACGACGTCGCGACCGCCCGCTCCTCCAGCGTGTAGATGTCGGAGACGATCGTCATCGCCATCGGCTGGATCGCCCCCGCGCCGATGCCCTGGATCGCCCGGAAGACGATCAGCGCGGTCAGTGACCACGCCAGCCCGCACAGCAGCGACCCGACCAGGAAGGCCACGATCCCGGCGATCATGACCGGCTTGCGGCCGAGCCGGTCGGCGACCTTGGCGAACAGCGGCGTGGTCACCGCGGTGGCCAGCACGTAGATCGAGAAGAGCCACGGGAACTGCTCGAACCCACCCAGATCCTTCACCACGCTCGGCACCGCGGTCGCCAGGATCGTCATGTCGATCGCGACCAGGCTCAGCGACACCATCACCGCGAGCAGGATCGGCCCGCGTTCGCTACGAAGTCCTATCGATCTGCGAGTGGGTCTGGTCGAGGTGGACACATTTTTCAGCAAGCCTCACGGCCGCCGATTCATTCCTCCCGTGCGCGGGCCGCGATGCGTACGTCCAGGTCGGCGAGCTCATCGAGGATGTCACCAGCGCCCCACACCTGGTTGCGGGTGCGGGTGGTGAGCGGGCGGATGATTCCGGCGCCACGGAGGCGGTCGATGACCCGATGTGTCGTCGCAACGGAGAGGCCCAGAGCGTCCTCTACGTCGTCGGTTGTGACCACGGGCTCCGCCGCCAGCTTGTCCAACAGCGACTCGGCCGCGCTGGCCCGGCTCGGCTTCACCCGCTCACGCCAGTCGTTCGGCAGCTCAGCCAGCCTGGACGCCGTGATCTTCGACTCCTCAGCGGCGACCGTCGACGCGGTCGCTATGAGACTGATGATGGGCTCGGTTTCGCCCGCATGGAAGTCGTTCAGCGCCTGGAAGTAGACACCACGACGAGCCGCCAGTGCGGAAGCCACCGGAACCGTCACAGAGCGCGCGATACCGCGGCGACGCACGACCGCCGCAGCAAGCGCCCGACCGATGCGGCCGTTGCCGTCGGTGAACGGATGAATCGCCTCCAACTGCGCGTGCGCGATCGCGGCCTGCGGAATCACCGCGATGTCGTCACGGGTCGCGAAGTCGACCAGATCACCCATCAGGTCGGGGACACGATCCGGCGGCGGAGGCACGTAGATCGCGCCCCGAGGTGAGTGGTCACTGCCCCCGATCCAGTTCTGCATGTCACGCCAGCGCCCGGCGTACGGCCCATCGATGGGGTCGTCACGCATCAGTCGGCGATGCGCGTCCAGGAGGGTCTCCAGATCGAGCGGACCGGAGACGAGCCGGTCCAGAGCTCCTGTGGCACGGACCATCGAGAGCGCAGATGAATTCGACTTCGCGCCATGAAGAGCGCGGACATAGTCCTCGACCGAGGCGATCTCGTGCTCGATCTTCGACGACGCGATCGACTCGGCGCGCAGGAGCATCGTCGCCAGCGGGCGAAGCTGAGGCCCGTGGGTGGCGTCCAGCGAAGCGATCGCTCGAACGGCCTCATCGCACTCGGCGGCCACACCGGGCGGGACACTCAGCCTGACGCCGGAGATGCGCGCGGGGATGCTCACCGTCACCTCTGCCAGCCGACGGTCATCGATGGTGCCGCCTTTGACACGCTGGCGCCACGGAACGACGACACGCTCCGCGGCCGGAATCAACGCCGCGCCGTGCTCAGTCATGAGAAGAGGGTAAGCGCTATTCTCATTTTTCTCTGAAAAATGAGAATAGCGGCGGTGATGTTCTCACTTCTCCAGCTCGGCGAGGTCGAAGACCTCGCCGGCAGCGGGCTCCTCGACCTGGAACTCCTCGTCGAAGTCGGAGAAGAAGAGCTCGCCGGAGCCGCCCTGGGTCCACTTCACGATCCGGTGCGGCTCCGCGGCCAGGACGTACGTCCGGCTCTCGGTGTCACCGTGGGTGACGTCGAGGCGCACGGACGGACCGGCGGCGGACATCGCCGGGCCGACCGCCTGGGCCTCGGCCTCGGACGGGACCATCTGGGCAGTGAGACTGTCGATGCTGCAGAAGGCCCGCAGGCTGGCCAGCTCACCCTCGAGCTTCACCCACTTGTCGCCCACCCGATCGGCGATGCGCGCGCCCTTCTCCGGCGCGATCGACTTCCAGAACTCCTCGTCGCCCTGATACCAGGCCGAGCCGGCGATGGCACGCAGCGAGATCTCGCCGTCGCCGATGCTCACCTTGCCGACACAGGTGTCCTCGGCGGAGACGTCGAGGTCGACGGTGATCTTGGTGCCCTCCGAGTCGAGCACGTCGCCCTCGACATGGACGGTGTCGAGTTCGTGCATCGCGGTCCGCGCGTGCTCGGCGATCTGGTTCCCGGGCTCCTTCGCGTACTCGCGCGCCTGGGACAGCGTGCCCTCCTCCTCGCCGCAGCCGGTAAGAGCGCTGGTCAGCGCGACAGTGAGGGCGGTCGTGAGCACGGCATGGCGAAGCACGCGGCCTATCGTGACAGAATTTGCCAACGGGTCAATGCGAAGGCGCCTGTACGTCGGCGACCCACTCGGGCACCAGCCTGCTGGCCGGCCCCTGACGGGCGTCGTGGAAGAGATGCGAGGTCTCGGACGAGTCCAGATTGAGCTCGAGCGTCCTGGCCCCGCCGACCGCGGCCATGCGTACGAAACCGGCGGCCGGATAGACCGCGCCGCTGGTGCCGATCGCGACGAAGAGGTCGGCCTGGAGGAGGGCCCGCTCGATCAGGTCGAGGTCGTAGGGCATCTCACCGAACCACACCACGTCGGGCCTCAGCATGCTGTTGCCGCACCCGGGACAGGCGGGCACGTCGCCGAGGTCGTCGTCCCAGGCGAACCGGCCCTGACACGAGGTGCAGAGAGCGGAGAGCAGCTCGCCGTGCATGTGCACGACCCGGCGGGAGCCGGCTCGCTCGTGCAGGTCGTCGACGTTCTGCGTGACCACCAGCAGGTCGTCGCCGAGGATCTGCTCGAGTCTGGCCAGCGCGATGTGGGCCGGGTTGGGGGCCACCGCCCGCAGCTCTCGGCGCCGGTCGTCGTAGAACCGGTGGACCGTCGCGGGATCGCGTCGGAAGGCCTCGGGGGTGGCTACGTCGTCGACGTGGTGCCCCTGCCAGAGCCCGTCGGCGTCGCGAAAGGTCGCGAGACCGCTCTCTGCGGAGATCCCGGCTCCGGTGAGCACGACAACTTTCACAAGCACTGAGGCTAGCGAGGTCGACGAAACCTCCGCTGCCCCCCGGCCGTCGTCGTGGGCACTTGTTCGATATTTGTGATCGTCCCGCGCCGCTGGGCGGCGATACTGGGCCCATGGGCGCGGGCGGGGCAGTTCTGATCATCATCGTCGGGGCGGTGCTGCTCGGCTTCGTGGCGCTCGCGGTCGCCCTGCTCGTCGCCGCCGGGGTGGTGCGGATGTCGGGGCGGAACCCGAAGCCGCTGGCGTGGACCGGCGTCGGCGTGCTCGCGGTTCCGGTGCTGTTCGTCGTCACGCTCGTCGTCTTCTCCCAGCTCACCCGCGACCCCGGCACCATCGAGATCGACCTGCGCGAGCCGGTCCGGCTCTCCAGCCTGCCCGAGGACAACGAGTCGTACCCGGGGATGCGCGACTACGCCAGCGACCGTGTCGATCTCGTGCTGCCCGACGGTCGTCGCTTCGAGGCCGAGGTCGACGGGGTGCTGGTCTGGTCGGAGGACGGGTACGTCACCCGGGTCACCTTCGACCGGCGGGCCCGGAAGGACGGTGAGACCGAGTCCCTCACCCGTGAGTGGGAGAGGGAGCTCGGTGGCGCCGGCACCGTGGAGGTCGATGTGAACTACTCAGATCACGGGCGGGTCCGGGCAGCGGTGCTCGCCGATCCGACCCCGTAGGGCCAACGGTCAGCCCGTCCGGTTGACCACGACGAACGGGCAGGCGAACGGGTCGCGGTCGCCGAGACCGACGCGGTTGAGGTGGCGCACGACGATGGCGTACGACTCCAGGAGACCGGCCTCGGTGTAGGGGACGCCCTGCTCGGCACAGTAGGCGCGGACGATGGGCTGGGCACGGCGAAGGGTGCTGCTCGGCATGCTGGGGAAGAGGTGGTGCTCGATCTGCAGGTTGAGGCCACCCATGAGCCAGTCGACCCAGCGCCCGCCGCGGATGTTGCGGGAGGTCAGGACCTGGCGGGAGAGGAAGTCGATCCTGGTGTCGCGCGGGACCAGCGGCATGCCCTTGTGGTTGGGGGCGAAGCTGGCGCCCATGTAGACACCGAAGACGGCCAGCTGCACGCCCAGGAATGCCGCGCCCAGGCCGAGGCCGAGAACCGAGAAGACCAGCACCGGCCAGCCGATCAGCCGCACCGCCAGGAACGCCGCCTCCGTACGGCGATGCTTGAGGTCTCGGTCGGCGATCACGGTGCGGACGGCACCGACGTGCAGGTTGATGCCTTCGAGGGTCAGCAGGGGGAAGAACAGCCATCCCTGGCGGGCGGTGAGCCACCGTTTGAGACCTGTACGCCGCTCGACGTCCTCGGGGGTGAACAGCAGGACCGAGGGGCGGATGTCCTCGTCGGCGTCGACCTTGTTCGGGTTGGCGTGGTGGCGGGTGTGCTTGCGCATCCACCAGCCGTAGCTCAGCCCGACGACCAGGTTGCCGAGGATGCGAGAGGTCCATTCGTTCTTCGGGCCCGAGGCGAAGATCTGCCGGTGGGCGCCGTCGTGGGAGAGGAACGCGGTCTGGGTGAACAGGACCCCGAAGGCCGCTGCGACCAGCAGCTGCCACCAGGTCTGGCCGAGGGCGAGCAGAGCGATCAGCGCGAGCGCGAAGCCGGTGCCGAGGAGGGCAGCACGGCGGGCGTACGTCCGTGGCGACCGCGCCAGGAGACCCTCCTGCCTGACGCGACTCATCAGCTCGGTGTAGGCGTTCACCTGGCGGTTCGCCTGGCCGGGAAGCGTGGTCATCGTGGTCACCGCCCCAGTCGCCGCAGGCGGATCATGGCCAGCGGCAGGCAGATCGCGATGATGGCGACCGGCCAGAGGACGGCCATGGTCAGCGCGTGCTCGCCGAGCCAGGTGGTGGCGGGACCGGCCGTGTTGCCGAAGAGCTCACGGGTGGCGATGACGGTGGAGGAGAGCGGGTTCCACTCGGCGGGGATGGCCAGCCAGCCCGGCATCAGGTCGGTCGGCACGATCGTGTCGGCGACCATGGCGAGCGGGAAGACGAGCGCGAAGTACTTCATCGCCGCCTCGGGTCCGCTGACCAGGAGCCCGAGCAGGATGCCGACCCAGGAGAAGGCCAGGCGCAGCAGGACCAGCAGCCCAAGCGCGACGAGGACCCCGCCGAGTCCGAGATGGGCCTGCCAGCCGAACAGCGTCCCCAGCGCAAGCAGGATGGACAGCTCGACCACGGCCAGGATCATGTCGGCCAGCGACCGCCCGGCCAGCACCGCGACCGGAGACATGGGGAGGGATCGCATCCGGTCCAGCACCCCACCGCGTACGTCCTCGGCGACCGAGATCGTGGTGTTGCCGATGCCGAACGCCATGGTGAGCGCGAAGAGGCCCGGGAGCAGGAACTCCCGATACTCCGACCCCGGCACGTCCATCGCGACCCCGAAGGCCTCACCGAAGACGAAGCCGAACATGGCTACCGCCATCACCGGGATCATCAAGGTGCCGAGGAGCTCGTCGGGGCGGCGTACGAGGTGGAGGAGGTGGCGCTTGGCCACGACCCAGGTGTCGACCGCCGCCCACGTGATGCGTGATCCGTGGGTGTCGGCGACTTCGGTGAGCGTGCTCATCAGGCCCCCTCGGTCAGCAGCAGGAACGCCTCGTCGAGGTCGCGGCCACCGACGCTGGACTTGAGCTCGGCGGGTGACCCCTCGGCGACGACGCGACCGCGGTCGACCATCGTGATGCGTGAACACAACCGGTCGGCCTCCTCCAGGTACTGGGTGGTCAGCAGCACGGTCGTGCCGGACTCGGCCAGCTCACGGACCGCGTCCCAGACCTCGATCCGGCTGCGCGGGTCGAGCCCGGTGGTGGGCTCGTCGAGAAAGAGCACGTGGGGGCTGCGGATGAGACTGACGGCCAGGTCGAGCCGTCGCCTCATGCCTCCGGAGTAGCCGCGGACCGGTCGGTCGGCGGCTTCGACGAGCGCGAAGCGCTCCAGCAGCTCGCCAGAGCGCTGACGTGCTTCCTTGGCCCGCATCCGGTACAGGCGGGCGAACATCTCCAGGTTCTGCCGGCCGCTCAGGACCTCGTCGACGGCGGCGTATTGCCCGGCCACACCGATGCGGGCGCGCACCCCCGCCCGGTCGTGGACGACGTTGCGGCCGGCGACCCAGGCCTGACCGGAGTCGAGGCGGGCGAGGGTGGCCAGGATGCGTACGGTGGTGGTCTTGCCGGCCCCGTTGGGGCCCAGCAGTCCGTGGATGGTGCCGGGGGCGACGGCGAGGTCGATGCCGTCCAGGGCGGCACCGCGACCGGGATAGCTCTTGCGGAGCCCTTGGGTCCAGATGGCGGGTTGGTCGGTGATCATGCTGCTGTCTCCAGTTCTGTCGGTCGAGCCGACGTCGTGAGGGACGAACGACGGCGTGTCGAGACCAACGCAGTCGTCACCTCGTCGTAGCGGCCCAGGGCGATCCGGGCGATGTTGAGCAGCGACTCGCTGCCCTCGGCGTAGTAGCCGCAGTGGCCGGGGATGTCACCGGTGCCGAACGTGGTCGCGCCGAGCTCGGGATGCAGCGGGTTGCGGCCCAGACCGAGCCGGCCGAGGCGTACCTGCGGGATCAGGCGGATCCGGTCGGTCTCGCCGTAGCCGGCCCACAGCCGCGTGCCGGTGCCGAGCTCGGAGCGGTGGACCACGCCCATGCCCGGGCTGCCCAGCGCCACGCAGTCCTCGGCGCGGGCCGCGGCGAGGGCGAGGCCGGCGACCGTGGAGCCGTAGCTGTGGCCGATCAGGGTGAGGTGGGCATCGCGGGGCAGGTAGTGGGTCAGCGCGGCCAGGTCGTTCGCGCCGGCATAGGCGGCGTCGTTGGTGATCGCGTTGTACCACTCCGGCGGCGCGTGGTAGCCCACCCAGACCACGACGGCCGAGCGGCTCTCGGGGGCGAGCTCCTGCATCGTACGAAGCAGCAGCTGCCCGCGGCTGCGGGGGCTGTGCGCCTCCTGGCTGGTGAAGTAGTTGCCGAGGTGGTGGCCGTTGCCGGGCACGACGACCGCGATGTGGTCGGCGTTCACGACGTCTCCGAAGACCTCGACGACCCGCGCTCCGCCGGGAGGGTCGCAGGCGAGCAGCCGGGGTCCGATGGTTCCGTCGGCCTCGTCGAGGCCGTATCTGAGCGGCGTCACTGTCATGGCTGTGACGTTAGGAAGCGGATTTGCCGCTACGCGTCACTCCCGGGTGCCATTCGACCCCCTACCGGGGTAGTGGGGGATGCCCCTGGACCAGCCCCGATGCGACTCGTCGCGGGGATGGGCCGCACTGAAATAAAAAGTCGCGTCTCGTCAAATCCGTCTCGCCCTGGACGACGAACCACGCCGTGGCGCGACTTTGTGATC
Source organism: Nocardioides sp. NPDC006273 (assembly GCF_040613495.1). Taxonomy (NCBI): domain Bacteria; kingdom Bacillati; phylum Actinomycetota; class Actinomycetes; order Propionibacteriales; family Nocardioidaceae; genus Nocardioides; species Nocardioides sp. NPDC006273. Next base: position 109,995 of record NZ_JBEXSD010000005.1, read on the forward strand.
CAGATCACCACCATCAGCCCCGGCCGCGGCCGGCCGTTCGGTGGCAGCGCCTGTCGAATGGAAGGGACAGTCATGAGTGAACAGTCACGTCGCGGTTTCCTGGTGTTTGCCGGGGCCGGGACAGCGGCAGCGGTCGGTGCGGTTGCCGCACCCAAGATCTTCGGTCCGACGTCCGCCGAAGCGGCGGCCGGCCTGGAGTCGGTCGACCTGGCGAACGCGGAGTCGTTCGTGGTGCACGTGAAGAACGTCAAGCAGGGCCAGCTGGCGATCATGGTCGGCGACCGCGAGGTCCTGGTGACCGATCGGGAGCTCGCCGCCCGCCTGGCCGGATCCGCACGGACCGCCTGACCTGACCACGGGCCGGCGTACCGCGGGCCCCTTCGTACTTCATCTCATCGATCAGCACCTCTAGTGGAGGAACTTCATGTCGTCCCATCGCGAAGCACCGGAGATCTCGAAGGATCCGGTCGCCGACAACACCGATGTCTACGCGTTCGTCAGCCCGGACAAGCCGGACACGGTCACCCTCATCGCAAACTTCATCCCGTTCCAGAACCCGTTCGGCGGGCCGAACTTCTACGAGTTCGGCGACGACGTCCTCTACCAGATCCACATCTCCAACGGCGGAGACGGTAAGACCGACATCAGCTACCAGTTCCGGTTCCGGGCCGAGATCCGGAACAAGAAGACCTTCCTCTACAACACCGGACCGATCACCTCGATCGAGGACGAGACCTGGAACCGTCCGCAGTACTACACGGTCACCCGAGTGGAGAAAGGCAAGTCCCGGACCCTGGCCCGTGACCTCCCCGTACCGCCGGTCAACGTAGGCATCCGGAGCACGCCGGACTACGCCAAGCTCGCGAAAGCGGCAATCCACACCCTCGATGGCGGACGCACGGTGTTCGCCGGGCAGCGCGCGGACGGCTTCTTCGCCGACCTGGGCAGCATCTTCGACCTCGGTACGCTGCGGCCGTTCCAGATGGCGCACCTGATCCCGTCGGCTGAAGCGGCCGGGGTCAACGGCCTGCAGGGCTCGAACGTGCACACGATCGCACTCCAGGTCCCGATCAGCGACCTGACCCGCAACGGCCGGGCCCCCAAGGACGTGATGGACCCGAAGGCGACCATCGGCGTCTGGGCCTCGGCCAGCCGGAAGCAGTCCAGGATCTTCGACGAGCTTCTCGGCATCTCCGTGTGGCACGGCCCGCACAAGCAGGTTTCGCGGCTGGGCAATCCCCTGTTCAACGAGGTCATCGTGCCGATGGCGGAGAAGGACAAGTGGAACAGCCGGCGGCCGTCGGAGGACCGCGAGTACGCCAAGTACGTGACCAAGCCGGAGCTCGCCGGCCTGCTGCCCGCTCTCTACCCGGACGTGTTCCCGAACCTGGCGGCGTACAAGAAGCCGCGGGCGGACCTCGCAGCGATCCTGCTGACCGGGATCCCGGAGGGCGTGGTGCCGGGGTTCCAGAACTACACCGGCCCGGTCGAGTCCGACCTGCTCCGACTGAACGTCGCCGTTCCGCCGGCCAAGACACCGAATCCGCTCGGCCTCGTCGCCGGCGATGCCGCCGGGTTCCCCAACGGACGCCGGGTCTTCGACGACGTGGTCACGGTCGAGCTGCGAGCGGTCGCCGGGCTCACCATCCCGCTCGTCGACCCGAAGTTCACCCCCGACGACGCGACGAGCGCGATCAACGACGGTACGTCGAACACGAACTCCGACTACCTGAAGGTGTTCCCGTACCTCGGTACGCCTGCCGGCGGATACCAGTCCAAGCCGGGCGTGCCGGCCGCGTCATGAGCAGGGAAGCGAATCTCCTCGAGAACCCCCATGCCGGGCAGGGGTCATCGGTGCTGTTGGACATCGGTGGCGACATCGGTGCCCTGGTCATCGAGATGCCGGCCGAGCTCGAAGGGCTGGAGATCGAGCTGCGCCCGACCGGCCGAGCCGTCCCGCCTGGGCCGGAGGGGGCGAAGCACCGCAACGATGAGCTCGACCACGGTCATCACCACGGTCATCACCACGGGCTACCGCACGTCGCGGTGGTGCCGCGACCGACTCCCGAGGGCGACACGGTCTACTCGGTTGTCTTCTACGAGGTCGCCGAGGGGCGCTACGAGCTTTACGTCCGACCGGACGGGCCCGTCCAGCTGACCGTGGACGTGATCGGAGGAAAGGTCACCTACGCAGTCTGGCCACGCTGACCTGCATGACCCGGCCCGCACCGTTGCGGGCCGGGTCGTCGGACGTTCACGGGGGAGCGACGGCACTCCTCGCCCGTCAGACGTGCGGCGCGACCAGGCCGCTCTCGTAGGCGAACACCACCGCCTGGGCGCGGTCCCGCAGGCCGAGCTTGCCGAGGATGCGGCTGACGTGGGTCTTCACGGTCTGCTCCGCGAGGAAGAGCTCGGCGGCGATCTCGCTGTTGGAGCTTCCTCGGGCGATGTTCTCGAGCACCTCGCGCTCGCGCTCGGTGAGCTGCTTGAGCCGCGGGTCGGCCCGCCTCTTCCTGGGCGCGCGGGCGAACTGCGCGATCACCTGCCGGGTCACCGACGGCGAGAGCAGCGCCTCACCGGCGTGGACCACACGAATGGCGGCCGCGAGCTCGTCCGGGGATGCGTCCTTCAGCAGAAACCCGCTGGCGCCCAGGCGCAGCGACTCGTGGACGTACTCGTCGGCATCGAACGTGGTCAGCATGATCACCTTGACAGCCGCGGTGGCCGGGTTGCCGGCCAGCTGCCGGAGCGCCTCGATCCCGTCCATCACCGGCATCCGGACGTCCATCAGCACCACGTCCGGGTTGGTACGCCGCACCACCTGCAACGCCTCGGAGCCGTCGGCCGCGGTGCCGACCACGTCGATGTCGGACTTGCTGTTGAGCAGCGCCACGAAGCCGGAGCGCACCATCTCCTGGTCGTCGACGACCACGATCTTCACCGTCACGGGGTCTTCCTACCGCGTTTGGGCAGTGTGCGCACCGCCGTTTGTGCCGGGAGCAGCGCCTCGACGACGAACTCGTCCTCGTCGCTCGCGCCCGCGGTGACGGTGCCACCGACGGCGCCGGCACGCTCGCGCATCCCGATCAGGCCGTGACCTCCGCCGGTGGCCTCCTTGTCGGTGGCCGGGGCGGTGCCGTCGAGACCGTTGGCGACCCGGATCCCGAGGCCCTCCTCCCCCATCGTCAGATCGACGCCGACCGGCTCGCTGGGGGCGTGGCGGCGGGCGTTGCTGAGCGCCTCCTGCACGATCCGATAGGCGGCGGTGCCGACCTCTGGAGCCACATCGGTCAGCTCCGGGAGGTCGCCACGCACCTCGACCCGCTGCCCGGTCCCGCGGGCCGAGTCGAAGAGCTCCGCCAGTCCGTCGATGCCCGGCACGGGGACCCGACCCGACTGGCCCTCCTCGGTGCGCAGGACGTCGAGCACCCCGCGCATCTGCCGCAGCGCCGAAGCCGCGAGGTCGGCGATCTCCGCGAACTCCGCCTCGGCCGCCGGGCTGACGTCGTCGACCCGGTGCGGCGCCGATCTGGCCTGGACGGTGATCAGCGACATGTTGTGGGCGATCACGTCGTGCAGCTCGCGGGCGATGCGCGCCTTCTCCTCGACGACCGAGCGACGCTCGTGCTCCTCCCGCAGCGCACTGCGGCTCTCGGCCAGCCGTCTGGCCACGGTGGCCAGGGCGCCCAGCAGCAGCGCGAGGGAGGCGAAGTTGGCCACCTCCACGAGCGAGGCGAGGAAGCCGTTCTGCCAGGCCAGTCCGACCACGGCCAGGACCACTCCGGCGGCGACCTGGATCGCCAGGGTGATCGCCGCCGGCCGCCACCCGGCGACGAGGGTCAGCACCACCAGCACCAGGAGCTGGGTCAACGTCGGCGGCGCCACCATCCACGGCCAGCCGTCCGGGCTCTGCCGCGCGACTGCCAGCGCAGCCACGGTGACCGCCACCAGGGAGAGGCCGGCCGCCTCCACCGGACGCCGGAGCGCCAGCGGAATCGAGGCGGCGTGGGTGAACCCGATCAGCAGAGCGACACCGCCCGCGACCTCGTAGGGGTCGGTGGCCAGGACCGCGGCCTCCACGATCCCGAGCACGAGCGCAGCGAGATAGATCGCCAGACGGCCTCGCCCGGTCCAAGTGGAGAGCATGCCTCAGTAATACCAGGGCGATGCGCGCTATCGGCCCACTGCGGCGACGTTCTCCTCCTCGGTCCGGATCAGGCCCTCGCCCGATTCGATCCGGCCCTTCAGGCTGACGGTGATGTAGTGGGTCCAGGCGTCGTAGCAGACGTCGAAGCACTCGTCGCCGCGGCCGAGTCCCTCGTGGGTGAAGGTCACACGAGTCTGCTCGCCGTCGCTGACGATGTCGAAGCGGCCGGTCGTGCCGACCCACTCCGTCTTGTCCGCGATGAAGTCGAGGTAGCCGTCGGTGAACTCCCACACGACGCGCTCCCCCGGGATCAGCTCGCTCACGCGCTGCTTGGAGAAGTGGATGTTCGGCACCAGATAGAACCACTCGCCACCGACCTGGTCGGTGGGTCCGGCGATGTGGTGCCCCCACCAGGAACGTACGTCGTTGATGGCCTCAAACGCCTCCTGAGGTGTGGCATCGACGGTGAAGGTTGCGGTCAGGTCGCTCATGGCGGTCTCCTCGATGTCGGCTGTGAGTTGCATCATGCACTTGCATCATGCAAGCACTACCGTAGCCACATGGACTTTCATCATGCAAGCGACTTGCTAGAGTCTTCACCGTGCTCGGAAAGACGTACGACGGCCAGATCTGCTCCATCGCCCGATCTCTGGAGATCGTCGGCGAGCGCTGGACCCTGCTGATCCTGCGGGACGCGATATTCGCCGGCGTCACGCGATACGGCGACTTCCAGCACAACCTCGGCATCTCCACGAACATCCTGAAGACACGCCTCGCCTCGCTCGTCGAGGCCGGCCTGATGACGCGTGACGACGCCGGGGACTATCGGCCGACCGCCATGGCCCAAGGACTACGTCCCGCGCTGATCGCGCTCACCGAGTGGGGCGACACGTGGTTCGCCCCTGACGGCCGCCCGATCGACTACCTCCATGCGGACTGCGGCGAACCCGTCCACGTCGAGGCGCGCTGCGAGCAGCACGGCGCCATCCCGCCGGACGACGTGGCGGTCCGCCCTGGACCGGGCATGCCCGCGGAGTACCTCGCCGCCCGACGCCCGCAGACCCGACGGGCCATGCCTCGCCCATCGCCATGACAGGGGGCCCGCCCGACCCTCACGCAGGTTCGACTCCGTACGAGGCGAATCAGGCGGGGAGCGCTCGCTCGATGATCGCGTCGAGATCCCCGCGTGGCGACAGCGTCCCGAAGGCTCCGCCCCAGTCCCGGCCGAGACGCGAGGCGCAGAAAGCGTCGGCGACGGGCGCCGGTGCGTGCCGGACGAGCTGGGAGCCCTGGAAGACCAGGGCCATCTGTTCCACGATCCGTCGCGCCCGGAGCTCGAGGTCGTCGAAGGAGGCGAACTCCTTCTTCAACCGGTCCAGTGCGGCGTCGTAGCGGGCGTCGGCACCGGAGGCGAGCTCCGCCTCGGCCATGAACGCGTCCAGCGTGTGCGGCTCCTTCGCCAGCGCTCGTAGGGCGTCCAGCGCCGCGACGTTGCCCGACCCCTCCCAGATCGAGAGGAGCGGCATCTCTCGATAGATGCGTGCGACGTCGAAGTCCTCGATGTAGCCGTTCCCGCCCAAGCACTCCAGGGCCTCGTTGACCATGTACGGCGCCCGCTTGCAGACGTAGTACTTCGTGACCGCCAGCGCGATCCGGCGCAGGGAGGCCTCGGCCTCGTCGCCCCGAATGGCTCGGTCGTTGGCGCCGGCGAGCCGCAGCATCGCGGTCGTCGCCGCCTCGGACTCGACCTGCAGATCAGCCAGTACGTTGCGCATCGCCGGCTGGTCGACCAGCAGCTTGCCGAACGCCGAGCGATGCTGGGCGTGGTGCGCCGCCATGGTCAGCGCGGTGCGCATACCGGCCGAGGAGCCGACCACGCAGTCGAGGCGGGTCATGTTGACCATCTCGACGATCGTGCGCACCCCGCGGCCCTCCTCGCCCACGAGCCACCCGGTCGCCGCGTCGTACTCGATCTCGGAGGAGGCGTTCGACCTGTTTCCCAGCTTGTCCTTCAGCCGCATGAAACGCATCGCGTTGCGTTCGCCACCGGGCAGGACGCGCGGCACGAGGAAGCAGGAGATCCCGGCGGACGTCTGGGCGAGGGTGAGGAACAGGTCGCTCATCGGCGCGCTGGTGAACCACTTGTGCCCACGCAGGACGTACGTCCCGTCGGTCTGCGGGCTCGCGGTCGTCGTGTTCGCGCGGACGTCGGATCCGCCCTGCTTCTCGGTCATCGACATCCCGGCGATCAGACCGCGCTTGGTCTCGGGGTCCCGCAGGCCGAAGTCGTACTCCCGATTGGTGAGCAGCGGCTCGAACCTCGCGGCGAGCTCGGGGTTGGCACGCAGCGCCGGAACGACCGCGTAGGTCATCGAGATCGGGCAGCCGTGGCCCGCGTCGACGTTCCAGGCGAAGAACTTCGCCGCCCGGGCGACGTGGGCGCCGGGCCGATCATCGACCCAGGGAGCAGCATGCAGACCGTTCTCCACCGCGGTGGTCATCAGCTGGTGGTACGCCGGGACGTACTCGACCTCGTCGACGCGGTGTCCGTAGCGATCATGGGTGTGCAGACGCGGCGGGACCCGCTCGGCGAGCCGGCCCCAGTCCTGCGCCTCGGCGGTCCCGGCGAGACGGCCCACCTCGTCGATCTCGGGGAGCGCCCACGCCGCGCCCTCGCGCTCGACGCCCTCGCGCAGGACCGGGTCACCGGCCGTGTTGTGGCCCACCAGCGGCGGGACCTGGTTGCTGACCACATGGGTGGAGTGGGGCTCGTGCGTGCTGGTCATGGTCATCATGTTACAGAAATAACGACAATCGTGTGCATAAACGTTGCATGAGAGGATGCCCGGGTGGTTACCGCGCGCGACGAACTGGCTCCGCTCTCCGCCCGATCGGCGATCCTGAGCCTGATGCTCGGCGCCCACCCGAACCCACTGACTCCGGCCGATCTCACTCGCGCGGGCCAGCTCTTCGGCATCGCGCCGGCGACCGTACGCGTCGCCGTCACCCGCGCCGTCGGCGACGGCGACCTGCGCCGGACCGACGCCGGCTACCGGCTCGGCGAGCGGCTGATCCAGCGGCAGACACATCAGGACGAAGCTGTGCACACGGCGGACAAGCCGTGGGACGGCACCTGGGAGATGGCCGTCGTCGTGACCACCGGTCGACCGGGGCCCGAGCGTGCCGTCCTGCGCGATGCACTGAAGGCGCACCGGCTCGCCGAGCTCCGCGAAGGGGTCTGGACCCGGCCGGCCAACCTTCAGCGCCCTCGTTTCACCGATCCGGTGCTTCAGGCGTTCACGGCCACCCCGGCGCAGGACTCCCGTGATCTCGCCGCCTCGTTGTGGGATCTCGCCGGCTGGGCGCGCGAAGGTGAGCGCCTGCTCGAGCGCCTGTCGACGACGTCCGAGCCCGCTCTCCGGCTCGCCACCGCCGCCGCGATCGTGCGGCACCTCAGCGCCGACCCGCTCCTTCCCGTCGAGCTCCGCCCCGCGGGCTGGCCCGCAGCAGAGCTGCGCGAGACCTACAGCGCCTACCAGCGCGAACTGAGCGAGCTCGCCGCGCTGACCTGACCTGATCAGCCGAGCTGTCTCTATGTCTCTTAATAAGAGACATAGAGACACCGCTAGCAACTCTCCCAATACAGATCAAGCCGCTGATAGAGTCGGATAGAGTCTGAGAGAGTCGGTGGAGAGAGTGTCAGAGTCGAGCTTGGAAACAATGGTCGAGCGACTTCGTCGGCTCGGGCTGGAGCCGACCGAGATCGAGGTCAAGGCAGCCGTAGGAGGTTTGCCCAAGACTGTGGTCGAGACACTGAGTGCGTTCGCGAACGGTGATGGCGGAACTCTCCTGATGGGCCTCGATGAAGATGGCTTTCTGCCGGCCGGCGGGTTCGATGCGGCAAAGATCCGCGACGCACTCGCCAATGCCTGTCACCAGAAAGTCACCCCACCCATTCGATCTGTCATCGAGATCCTCGAGTTCGAGGGGGCTCAACTGGTCCGACTCGATGTCGAGGAGATCGACCCCATCGACAAGCCCTGCTTCGTTACCGAACGCGGCGAATACAACGGCTCGTTCATTCGCGGAGGCGATGGCGATCGACGGTTGAGTCGATATGAAGTGACACAGTTGCTGTCGAACCGTAACCAGCCAACCCATGATCAAGAGGTTGTCGTCGCCGCAGGCATGGACGACCTCGACCCTCGCCTCGTCGAGCAGATGCTGCGTCACGCGGCCGAACGATCGCCACGCGCATTCGATGGTGTCGAGCCGATGACGGCACTCAAGAGGCTCGGCGCCATTCAGGATGTCGATGGCACCGCACGTCCCACACTCGCGGGCCTCCTGAGTTTGGGCATCTATCCCCAGCAGTTCTTCCCGCAGCTCTTCGCGTCCGTGATCGTCTTACCCACTGCCCAATTGGGCGACTTAGGGCCCGAGGGCGAACGTTTCCTCGAGAACGTCACCATCGATGGCCCTATACCTTTGATCCTCCACGAAGTTGCGACAGCGCTTCGACGCAACATGAGCCGGGCAGCGATCGTCCGCGGACTGGGCCGGGAGGATCGCTACGACTACCCGACCGAGGTGATCCGCGAACTGATCACCAACGCGCTCATGCACCGCGACTACAGTCCGGAGAGCCGCGGAACCCAAATCCAGATCGAGCTGTACCCGGACCGGCTCGTCGTCAAGAGCCCGGGCGGCCTGTTCGGCGGCGTCACCATCGATCAACTGGGAGCCGCCCGGATCGAGTCCAAGTCGCGCAATGCAACCTTGGCCAAGCTTCTCGCCGATGTCCCCCTTCCTGATCGCCCGAACGAGACCATCGCCGAGAACCGCGGCTCGGGCTTGGTCACAGCTGTGGCTGCACTGCGCAGGGCGGGCATGTCACCACCCGAGTTCGATGCCGAGCCAGGTCGGCTCATGGTCACCGTGCCTCGCACCGCCCTGCTCGCACCACAGACCATCGAGTGGATCACGGGGCTCGGCCTGCCCGATCTCACAGACCCGCAGCACCTAGCTCTAGCCATCATGCGTAGTTCTGGTCGCGTCAGTGTCGGCATGCTGCGCGCGTGGGGGGTGAACGACACCGACGCCCGCCGAGCGGTGCGCGACCTCATGGCCCGCGGTGTCGCCGTACGGACCGGCGGCAAGCGGTACGCCAGTTATCGCCTGATCGAGGAGGTTGATCAACTCCCTCTGCCTGGACTCGAGGATCCCGCCGGCCCCGATGACTCCGAACGGACGGGGATCGAAGCCGAGCTGGATGTCATCGTCCAGGCAATCCGCGCTGGCCATACGACCTCACGAGGGCTCAGCGAGCACCTCACCATGGGCTACCAGACCGTGCTACGTCGTCTGCGTGAGTTGGAAGACCGCCGCGTGGTCGAGCCGACCCGACCGAAGCGCAGCAGCAAGCAGAGCTACCGCATCATCGGTGAATGACCCAGCTTCTGGGTGACGCCGGCCCCCGTGTCGGCTGGTAGGTTCCGACGCTGACTGCCAGGCGCTCCGCACCACATCGACCGGGTGTTGTTCTTCAACCTTCGGTCCGGCGACGGGAAGGCGGAGCGCTTTGAGCCGCCCGGGGCTGGCGCGAATCGAGCTCGGCCGAGATCATGCAACCTCAACGCCATAACAAGGAGTCAGCATGGACCTGATGGAAGTCACGGAACGGGCGAGGCTGCGTCGTGAGGAAGCGGCTGCTCGCCTTCATGCCCTAGCCGACGCGCTCGCCAGCAACAACGAGGTCGAGTTCGAAAGAGGAGGGCTGCGCTTCAAGGTGCACGTGCCCGACGAGGTCGACTTCAAGCTGGAGATCGAGATAGGGGACGACGAGCGCGAGATCGAGATCGAGTTGAAGTGGTGACAGAAGCAGGCGCCTTTCCGGACTGAACTTCGGCGTCCCGACAGAAGAGGTCGCGCAGTTGAAGTGAGCGTGTCGGGCTCATCCTGCGGCGTTGGGCTTGTCAGCAGGTTTCCCGCGGGGGCACGGCACGCTCAGCGACTGGCAACTACCATCGCCGACATTGTGCGACTGACCTGCGCAAACGTGAGAGCCGTCAGCTGGACCGAGGTGCACTGCATGAGCGAGTCAGACTACCGCGCGCTCGTCGGTCGAGCCCGCGAGGCAGCTCAGACGCCCCACAACTAAGCGAAGGCACTGCCGATCGGAAATTCCGCACGGCATTCAGGGCAGATCGCCGTTCCGAACAGCTGGCGAAGTTTCTCAGCCACGAGGGCGCGGTTGTTCGCCACTGCGAGCGAGATGAGCCGCTGTTCGATCGGCACGAGATCTTCCGCCGACTCGACTGTCGTCGCCGGTCGGGATGCGTCCCAACACGTCACCGTGGCCGGGAGCCCATCGATGCGGACGAGCAGGCTCTCGCCGCAGTTGACACAATCCAGCGGCACCTCGCCGTCCGCGAGGTAGCTGAGGGTCCTCGACCAGACTCCCCTGCCCTCGAAGGCCGCCAAGGTTTCAAGCCCATAGATGAACTCGACGTCATCCTTCGCGAGTTCGAGGCAGCGTTCAGCGACTACGCGCAGTTGACCTACCTCCTGGGCGTGCTGATCGCGCATCAACTCCGCGCTCTCCGGAGCGTCGTTCGAGGCAAGGATGGAGCCGACCAACTGGAGCGGAGCCATGTAGCCGCGCGGCTCTTGCCGGAGACACATCGCGGCCAGAGAGGGCACCGCGGCGTAGCTCGCGGAGTACACCGTCCCTTGATGGCAGATGTAGCTCCAGAGGTCACCCCATGCCTCGCCGAAGTCAGCACCAGCCTCTTCAGCTCGACGCAGAAGTTCGGGAACCCTCTCGGCGCTGCCGTACGCGCACTGGAGCGCCTGCCAGTCAGTCATCTTCGGGTCGCCCTACTCGTAACCGGTCGCCGCAGCGATCAACTCCGCGAACAGCGCCCAAGAGGCCCCTTCTTGGACCTCGGCAGCACGCCCATTGACACGGGTGAGCGCGAACGCAGCGAGTCCGTCCAGGAATCGCTCCAGCGTGTTGTTCTCCCACTCAGCACGGCCCGACTCGGCGAAGTCCGCGATCACCCCGACGACAAACTCACCGAACTCATCACGGGTCGTTGCCTCAGGTTCGACGTGAGTTGCACGACCGGTAGTCCATGACGGGTTGTCCATTGACTCAGCAAGGTCGCCGAACTGTGTGGCGAGCCGCTCGAACATCTGGCCGGGTCCACGCAGTTCCAAGGGCACCATGTCGGCGCGCTCGGCGATGTTCCGAATCGCGAGCACCTCACCCCGCGTCAGCCGGACGTCAGCGCCCTCGCTGCCTACTGAGGAAATGTCCACATGCGAAGTGTGGCATCCGACCGTCCGGCGTCGTACTCAACCACATCGATCGCGATTCTTGCCACGCATCAGCCACGCGCGGGGTCTTAACAGGCCTCTGACCTGCGGGGCTCGACGGGCTCGACCACCGGAGTCGATCAGTAGTACCAGGGGTAGGGCGACCAGTCGGGCTCGCGCTTCTCCAGGAACTGATCGCGACCCTCCTGGGCCTCGTCGGTCATGTAGGCCAACCTGGTGGTCTCGCCGGCGAACATCTGCTGGCCGACGAGGCCGTCGTCGAGGAGGTTGAAGGAGTACTTCAGCATCCGCTGAGCCGTGGGCGACTTGCCGTTGATCTTGCGGCCCCACTCGAGCGCGACGTCCTCGAGCTCGGCGTGGGGCACGGCGCGGTTGACGGTGCCCATGCGGACGCCGTCCTCGGCCGAGTACTCCTCGGCGAGGAAGAAGATCTCGCGGGCGAACTTCTGGCCGACCTGGCGGGCGAGGTAGGCACTCCCGTAGCCGCCGTCGAACGAGCCGACGTCGGCGTCGGTCTGCTTGAAGCGCCCGTGCTCGGCGCTCGCCAGGGTCAGGTCGCACACCACGTGGAGCGAATGGCCGCCGCCGGCGGTCCAGCCCGGGACGACGCAGACGACGACCTTGGGCATGAAGCGGATCAGTCGCTGGCACTCGAGGATGTGCAGGCGCGCCATCTTGGCCTTGTCGATCGGAGTCGGTTCCTCCGCGCCCGTCCGGTCGGCGGCGTACGCGGACTGACCGGTGGTCGAGCTTGTCGAGACCTCGTACTGGTAGCCGGCCTTGCCGCGGATGCGCTGGTCGCCACCGGTGCAGAAGGAGTGCTTGCCGTTCTTGACCGAGGGGCCGTTGCCGGTGAGCAGGACGCAGCCGACGTCGGCGGAGATCCGGGCGTGCTCGAGCACCCGCAGGAGCTCGTCGACGGTGTGCGGGCGGAAGGCGTTGAGTACGTCGGGCCGGTCGAAGGCGATGCGTACGGTGCCGTGCTCCTTGGCCCGGTGGTAGGTCAGGTCGGTCAGATCCTCGAAGCCCGGGACCTCGTCCCAGCGGCTCGGGTCGAACGTGTCGGAGACTCCTTCGATGGCACTCATGGGGTGAGGTTATCCGGGGTTGGAATAGCCACGGCGATCGGCTGTTATGGAGGACATGACCGAACTGCAAGGTGAATACGTCCCGAGCACGGCAGACTGGGTGCGCGAGCAGGTGGCCGCGTTCGAGGCCTCCGACGGCGCCGAGGCCAACGTCCTCGAGCGCGACGGCAAGCCGATCATCCTGATCACCAACCGCGGCGCCAAGACCGGCGCCATCCGCAAGACCCCGCTGATGCGGGTCGAGCGTGACGGCCGCTACCTCGCGGTCGCCTCCTGGGGCGGCTCCGACCAGAACCCCGCCTGGGTGGCCAACTTCCGCAAGTACCCCGACATGGTCCTCCAGGACGGCGCGTCCAAGAAGCCGTACGTCGCTCGCGAGCTCGCCGGCGAGGAGCGCGAGGAGTGGTGGGCCCATGCGGTGAAGACGTGGCCGACGTACGGGGACTATCAGCCCAACACATCCCGGGTCTTTCCGCTCTTCCTGCTCGAGCCCGCCGACGAGCAGCCCGCCAGTTGACCGGCGTGTAACCGCGAGAGTGCCACGACTGTCGGTTCGCGACGCTAGGGTCTAGGGCCATGCCGTTCCTGCTACGCGTCGACCTGCCCGACATCCCGGGTTCCCTCGGCCGCCTCGCCTCCGCCATCGGTGAAGCCGGTGGCGACATCGAGGCGATCGAGATCGTCGAGAAGAACAAGGTTGACGGTAGAGCCGTCGATGACGTGCTTCTCGAGACCCAACCGGGAACGATGCCGGACTCCATCGTGTCGGCATGCAACGAGCTCGACGACGTGCACGTCGTCTGGATCTCCCGCTACGCCGCCGGAGGCAACCTCTTCCTCGATCTCGAGGCCGTCGAGGACCTCACCGAGAACGCCCACGAGGCGCTCGATCGACTCATCGACGTGCTGCCGCTGACCTTCCGCGCCGACTGGGCCATCCGCGTCCACCGCGTCAAGGGCATCAGCCGGTCCACCGACGGCTCGCCCGAGAACGTCCCCTTCATCGAGCTCGACCGCCCCGAGCGGATCGAGGTCGAGGGCGAGGACGAGAACATGTTCGCCGGTGCCCGCATCGACGGCAACGAGATCGTCCTCATCGGCCGCCGCGGCGGCCCCGACTTCCTCGACTCCGAGCTGGCCCGCCTCGGCCACCTCGCCTCGCTCGCCACCTCCATCGCGCGCTCCTGACACCGCGATGGTTGCCGACGCGGACCCGAAAGAGACGCTGAAGCAGCGCCTGGACAACGCTCGCAACGCCCTGATCGGGAAGGTCGAGGACCTTCCCGAACGTGAGGCCCGGATGCCGCGCACGCCGACTGGCACCAATCTCATCGGCATCGTCAAGCACTGCCTCAACGTCGAGGCGATCTACCTCGGCGACACCTTCGGGCGGCCGTTCCCGCAGACCGACGAGCTGATCGCGCTGGACCGCTACGAGGTCGATCCGCAGGCCGACTGGTACGCGACCCAGGACGAGACCGTCGCCGGCATCGTCGACCGCTACCGCCGGGTGATCGCGCACGCCAACGCGACCATCGACGCTCTCGAGCTGGACGCGGTCGGCCACGTCAAGCACTGGGGCGACACGCCCGTCACGCTGCATGAGATCGCGACCTACACCTACGGCGACATCGCGCAGCACGCCGGCCAGGCCGACATCCTCCGGGAGGGCATCGACGGTGCCGTCGGCTGGATGTCGCGCGACCACAACGTACCCCCGAACGTCGACTTCCCGGCGTACGTCGCGAAGCTGACAGCGCTCGCGGAGCGCTTCTGAGGCTGCGCTCAGTCGTGGCCCAGCCGCTGCCGGAGACCGGAGGCGCGCTGGGCCCGGCGGGTGATCGCGGCCGTGACCGCGTCGGGGGTGCCGACGATGCGTACCCGCTCCTGCGCCCTGGTGACCGCCGTGTAGAAGAGCTCGCGGGTGAGCAGGGGCGAGTCGTCGGGCGGGAGCAGGACGGTGACGGATCTGGCCTGGCTGCCCTGCGACTTGTGGACGGTCATCGCGTGCAGGGTCTCGATGTCGCCGAGACGTGAGGGCGAGTACGACGCGCCGCCCGCGATCGCGACCCGAAGATCACCGCCGGCGTCGGTGTAGGTGACGCCGGTGTCACCGTTGAAGAGTCCGAGGCCGTAGTCGTTGGCGGTGACGAGCACCGGGCGGCCCGGGTACCACTCGTGGCCCCAGCCGATGCCGAGCGCCTCCCCGGTGGTCTCAGCGAGGCCGCGCTCGACCAGCCGGTTCCAGTGGGCGACGCCCCAGGGGCCGTCGCGGTGGGCGCAGAGCAGACGCGACTCGTCGAGCATGCGTACGCAGCGCTCCGCATCACCCGCGAACGCGGCCTCGTGCAGGGCGACGGCGTGCGCGACGAGGTCGCGCTCGACCGCGGCCATCATGGCCTCGTCAGCAGGGTCGACCAGCTCGACCGCGGGGTCGCCTCCGTTGAGCACCTCGAGCGCGGCGTCGGCGTCGCCGTCCCGCAGCGCCGCCGCCAGCGCGCCGATCGCGCCACCGAAGCGGTGGGTGGTGCGGAGCGCGGCCACGGCGTCGGGCGAGCGCACAGCGAGCCCGGCGACGAGGTCGGAGAGCACCGCCCCGGCCTCGACACTGGCCAGCTGGTCGGGATCGCCGACGAGGATCAGGCGCGCTTCCGGGCGCACCGCCTCGAGCAGCCGGGCCATCATCGTCAGCGAGACCATGCTCGTCTCGTCGACGACGATCACGTCGTGCGGCAGCCGGTTGGTGCGGTGGTGCTTGAACCTCGTCGACGATCCGGGTCGCCAACCGAGCAGCCGGTGAAGGGTCGAGGCGGTCAGGCCGGAGAGGCGAGCACGGTCGGCCCCGGTGAACTGCGGCGCCAGCTGGGCACTCTCGACCGCCTCCTGCAGCCGCGCGGCCGCCTTGCCGGTCGGCGCGGTCAGCGCGACCCGCAACGGCGTCGAGGACTGCTCGGTGAGCAGCGCCAGCAGGCCCGCCACGGTGGTCGTCTTGCCGGTGCCGGGACCACCGGTGAGGACCGTCGTGGACTGCCGGGCGGCGGCGAGCGCGGAGGCACGCTGCTCGGCGTAGCCCTCTCCTGGGAAGAGTCGGGCCGCGGTCGCCTCCAGCAAGGCCTCGTCGGCCACGGGCCGGGGCGAAGCCAGGCGGGCGAGCAGATCGTCGCGTACCTGTCCTTCCTCGCGGTGATAGCGGTCGAGGTAGAGCAGGCCGTCCTCGACCTGCACCAGTGACTGGGCCGCCAGGGGGCTGTCGGCGACGGCCTCCAGCCAGCTGGCGGCGGCCGGCCACGGCAGTGTCTCCTCGGTCTCCCGCAGCGCGGCCAGGTCGACGCACACCGAGCCGTGCCGGATCGCCCGGACGGCCAGCGCCACCGCCAGCCGCACCTCGTCGCGCGTCTCGCCCGCGAGCGTGGCCGCACGGGTCGCGACGTGGACGTCGGCCGCGGTCAGCACGCCCTCGCGGTTGAACGACGCGAGCAGGCCGGTCGCGGACCGGGCCAGGCGTGCGTCGAAGGGATCCTGGGACTCCCAGCGCTCGATCATGCGGTCACCTCGTCTGGGAGCGTTCCGTCCAGCAGGTCGGACAGCGCGATCGCGAGAGACGCGGGTGGCTGCCAGGTGAAGACGCCGGTCGGGATGCCGTCGACGACGGGGGTGTCCGGACCGAGCATCCCGCGTACGTAGAGGTAGAGCACCCCACCGAGATGCATCTCGGGGTCGTACCCAGGTAGGCGCCAGCGCAGGAAGCGGTGCACCACCGCGGAGTAGAGCAGCGCCTGCAGCGGGTAGTGGGAGTGCAGCATCGCCTCGGCCAGCCTCGGCTGGGTGTAGTCCATCGCCTCCACCCCCAGGAAGTTGGTCTTGTAGTCGACGACCACGAACCGGCCGTTCGGCAGTCTCAGCACCACGTCGACCGAACCGGTCAGATAACCCCGCAATGACTGGTCGCCCAGCGGCGGGGTCTCGAGCCGGTCGGCGTACGTCACCATCGGGTCGTCCACCGGAAGGCGAGCGCGCAGCAGCGGGGCGAGATCGCGCAGACGTACGTCGGGAGCGCCCGGCCCGCGGGTGTCGCCCCCGGCCAACGGGATCTCGAAGTCGAGCTCGCGCAACCGGTCGCGCAGCGGGATCTGGGCCAACGTCAGCCCGTCGGCCGCGGGTCCGAGCGAGGTGAGGTTGAGCGGCAGCATCGCGGTCGCGAGGTCTTCGGCCGAGGCCGGGACCGGCCACCAGCGCAGCTGCTCCCGGGTCCTCGTCAGCAGCTCTTCGGCCAGGTCAGGGGCCTCGGGGTCGGTGTGCTCCAGGACCGCGTGGACCAGCGACCCGAAGCCGGCCCCCTTGGGCAGCTCGGCCATCGGCGAGAGGTGCTCCTCAGCGGTCTCGACAAGCTCGCCCACCGATGCCGAGAGGTCGGCCTCCACGGCGATGGGCTCGTCGTCGGTGCCCTCCACCTCCGGCTCAGAGGTCGCGACCACGCCTTCGTCGACCCGGATGAGCCCGGAGTAGGACGTACGCCGCCACTCCGCGTCCACCTCACGGGTGAACGCCCGGGCGGCGAGCAGGCCGGGCGACGCTGCTCGCACCGGCGGGGCTGCTGCCACTGGCACCGCCTCCTCGGCCACCGGGCCGCCGTGGCGCGCGACATTGCTCAGCAGCGTTGCCGCGTCCTCGTCGCTCGGCACAGCGACGCTGTCCGGAACCACCGCTTGGCCAGGACCTCGCCCGAACAGCAGCCGGTGGAGACCGCCGGTGGCGGTGTTGGCCGTGGGCGCCCACCATGCGACGACCTGCGACTGCGCTCGGGTCAGCGCGACGTAGAGATCGCGCAGCTCCTCGCCGATCTCCTCGCCCTGGTGTCGGGCCAGGTTCTGCGGCCACTGCGCCCCGGTCCGGGTGACGTCGATGGTCCGCTGCCCGGAATCGTCGTGGAACCGAGCGACGTCGGGGTCGCGCACGAAGTAGTCGTAGGCGAAGGGCAGATAGACGATCGGGTATTGCAGGCCCTTGGAGCCGTGCACCGTCACGATCTGCACCGCGGCCGCATCGGAGTCCAGCCGCCGCGGCCGCTCGGTGGCGGCCGAACGCCGCCGCTCGTCGCGGAACCAGGTCAGCAGCGCCGGCAGCCCGAACGAGTCGCGCACCGCGATGTCGTGGAGTAGCTGCCCCAGATGACGTACGTCGGTGAGCAACCGCTCGCCGTCGGTGCGCCCCAGCACGCGCGCAGTGAGCCCGCGCTCCTCCGCCGCCTCGATCAGGGCGGCGACGCCCCGGCCACGCAGCAGCAGCGCCCAGCCGCGCAGCGTGTCTGCGATGCGCGAGGTCAGCGCCTCCCCGCCCGCGTCGAGCTCGGTGGCGGTGTAGCCGAAGAAGACGCTCAGCCCCGCGGCCCGCACCAGCGGCGTCCGATGGGGCGAGTCGAGCGCCTGCAGGAGCGCGAGCCAGTCCTCGCCGGCGGGAGTCAGGAAGACGTCACCACCGCCGGCCATCACCGCCGGGATGCCGTGCTCCTGCAGCACCCGCTGCACCAGCAGCCCGTGGGAACGCACCCTGACGATGACCGCGATGTCCCCGGCCTGCACCGGAGCGTCGCACCAGGTCGCCCCGGAGCCGAGCAGCCCGGCGATGTCGCCGGCGAGATCACGGGCGATGTGGGCGCGCGCGGCGCCGGCGGTGATCATCTTGCCGCGGGTGAGCTTGAAGCCGCCGCGGCCGACCCGGCGGATCCGGAACGGCGCCGGGTGCGGGGCCCCGACCAGCCTGGAGCCGTCGTGATGGGCCTTCACGTCGTGGACGACGATCTCCGACGATCCCAACGCCGCGCCGCGCAGGACCACCTGGAGCCGCTCGACCAGCGGTGCGTCGCTGCGCCAGTTGGTGTCGAGCGTGGCCTGCGTCTCGGCGGCCCGGGCGGCGGCCAGATAGGTGAAGACGTCACCGCCGCGGAAGGCGTAGATCGCCTGCTTCGGGTCGCCGATGAGCACCAGGGTGGCGTGGCCCTCGAAGGCCCGCGAGAGCACCTGCCACTGCACCGGGTCGGTGTCCTGGAACTCGTCGACCAGCACGATCCGCCACCGCTGCCGCATCCGCGCCCGTGCCGGAGCCGCTGGGTCCTCGAGCGCGACCGCGAGCCGGGAGAGCAGGTCGTCGTAGGACATCACACCGCGCATCTGCTTGCGCCGGTCGACCTCCGCCCGAACCTCTTCGGCGAACCGCACCCGTGCTCCCGCGACCGGGTCCTCGACCGGCGCCGGGGCCAGGACGGACTGCGGGTCCTCGACCGCGGTGCGCGCCAGGCCCAGCGCGTCGTCGCGGTCGAACGGTGGCCGCTCCCGCGCCTCACCGAACCACTTCAGATAGAGGTCGTCGACGACCTCGACGACCAGCTCGTCGAGCGAATCGACCAGCTCGGCGCCGGCGTCGGTGTCACCGGCCACGCCCAGCGAGCGCAGCACGAGCTGACAGAACTGGTGCGTCGTCGCGATCGTCGCCCCGTCGAACGAGGCGAGGGCGTCGCGCACCCGCTCGTGGCGTACCCGGATCTCGTCGTCGGAAACGTCCAGGAGCAGCTCGAGGTGGGCGTCGAGCGGTGTCGGCCGCCGGCCGCGGACAGTCTCCGCGAACGCTCGCTCCGCCTCGACGAGGTGGGCACGCACCCGGTCGCGGAGCTCCTGGGAGGCGGCGCGGCCGAAGGTGATCGCCAGGATCTCGTCGAGCCTCGCCTGCCCCTCGATCACGTAGCGGGTGACCAGGGCGCCGATGGTGAAGGTCTTCCCGGTGCCGGCCGATGCCTCGATCAGCATCGTGCCGGTGGGCAGCGGGCCGGTCAGGTCGAAGGGAGTGAACTGCATCGTCACCAGCTCCCCTGCTCTGCCTTGAGCAACGGTGACCAGACCCGCATCGAGAGCGCGCCGAAACGGGACGTCTCCCCGTCGAACTCCTCGCCGGGCTCCGGAGGATCGCCCAGCCCGGGGATCGCGGACTTCGCACCCCAGGCTCGCACCTGCTCCACGTCGGACTCCTCACCCTCGTAGCGGCTGTCGTTCCACTCCCAGCCGGCCTTGTAGAGCGCGTCGTCGATGCCGGCCTGGGTCCGTCGCTGGCGCGCGTAGGCGAACGAGGTCTTCAGCGGCAACGGCAGCGGTGCGGTCAGCCCTCGGTCGCGCAGTCGCACCAGGTCACGGAGCACGTCGATCGCGGTGTGGTCGAGCGGGCCGAGCTGGGAGAGCCCGAACGGCGTACGCGACCTGGAGTTCGCCGGACGCCCCAGCGTCCAGGCGCTCCAGGGCCGGTCCTCGTCGGCGGCGGCCAGCGCGACCAGCTGCACCCATGACTCGATGCGCTGCCTGGCACCCAGCCGGGAGTACGTCACCGGGGCGAGCCGGTCGCCGAAGACCTGAGGGACGGTGCCGGTCAGCCGTCTTCCGTCGCCGAGGTCGACCTCGACGTCGACGGCCCGCGCCTGCCCCGTGGAGATGCCGACGTGGCGCACCCGAAGCGCCTCGGCCGCGATCGGCTTCGCCTTGGTGATCACGTCGGTGAGGATGCGCCAGCCGAGCCACTTCGGCGGAAGTACGCCGCGGCGCCACTCCTGCTGGGTCGCCTGCTCCTCCGACATCCCGGCGAGCAGGTCGTGGAGCAGCCGGTCGCCCACCGACCACTGCCCCAGTCCGTCGAGCTCGACCGGCAGCGCGTCGGAGAGCGGGTCGTCGTCACGCGGAAGCGCCATCTCCAGCCGGTCGCGGAAGAACGCGCGCACCGGCGCGCGGTAGAAGCCCAGCAGTTCCTCGAGCGTCACGTCCCCGGTCTGCTGTGGCGCCAGCGGGGCAGGCAGGAGCTCGGGCGGCTCGACGCGCTCCGAGAGCGCGGCATTGGCCCCGGCCGCGGCGGCCTTGTCGAAGGAGAAGGAGTGACCTGTCACCAGCACCCCGGGCGTGAGGTTGCGCGCGTCGAACGGCTGCAGCGGGTGCCTGGTCGTCACCGCCTCCGAGACCGGCTTCCCGTCTGCGGTGACAGCGGTCGCGTCCAGCGTGTCCAGCAGCTCTCCCAGCGGGACGGCGGGCGGCCGTGGCTGCCCGGAGTACTCGTTGGCGCCCGTGTAGGTCACCACCAGCGTCTCGGTCGCTGCCAGCAGCGCGTCGAGGAACAGCTGCCGGTCCTCGCTGCGCGGGTCACGCTCCCCGGTCTGCGGGTCACGCGCCAGCAGGTCGTCGCCGTCGGTGATCCCGACCCTCGGGAACACCCCGTCATCGATGCCGAGCAGGCAGACCACCCGATGGGGCACCGACCGCATCGGCACCAACGTGGAGACGGTCAGCGTCCCGGTGCGGAAGTTGGCGCGCGTCGCACGCCCGGCCAGCCGCGCTCCCAGCAGCGCCCGTACGTCGGGAAGTCGCAGCTCTTCGACCTGCTGGCCTGCGGCGGCGTCGCGCACGCGGGACAGCTCTCTGGTCACCTGGCCCGACTGCCACTCGTCGTTGGTCGAGACCGCTGTCAGCGCGGCGACACCTTCCTCGATGACCTTCAGCCAGTGCGCCAGCGGATGCACCCCGGCCAGCTCATCGGTCACGTCCTGCAGCCGATCGACGAGCTCGGCGAACTTCCCGGCCAGCTCGACCGACCCACTCCCCACGTCGTCGAGCGGCAGCGTCGTGTCCAGCCAGGTCGCGGAGTCCTCGGACATCGCCACCCCGGTGAGGATCCGGTCCATCCCGAAACGCCAGGTGTTGGCGACGTACGTCTCCAGCCCGAAGGGCTCGCGGTGCTCCGCATCGAAGCCCCATCTGATCCCGGCGTCCTTGGCCCAGTCCTCGAACTGCTCCAAGGCGTCGTCGTTGAGCCCGAACCGGCGCCGCACCGGATCGAGATGAGCGAGGTCGAGTACGTCGCTCACCCCCGCCCGGCCGCCGGCCAGGTCGAGCAGCCTGGTGGCCACCTCCAGGAGCGGGTTCGTACGCGTCAACGACCGGTCCGCCAGCTTGACCCGCAGCCTGTGGCCGGGGTGTCCGGTCTCACCGGTCATCTCGCCGAGGCCGAACCCGGCCTCGATCAGCGGCGCGAAGGTCTCGATGTCGGGGCACATCACGAGCACGTCCCGCGGCTCCAGCGTCGGATCATCCTCCAGCAGCCCCAGGAGCACCTCCCGAAGCACCTCCACCTGCCGCTCCCCGCCGTGGCAGGCGTGCACCTGGATCGAGCGGTCCTCGGGCTCGAGCACCCGCTGCGCTGCTTCTCCGACCGTGTTGCCCCGGATGTCCTCCTGCAGCCAGGAGAGCAGCCGCCCGTCGGTTGAGCCGCGAGCGCCAGCGAGCGTGTCGAAACCAACACAGTCGTCAACCGCGGCCAGGTCAGCGAGACTCCGCTGCAGCTCCCGCGTATCCCGCCCCAACGTCGCCAGCAGCGGATGCCCGACCACATCGTGCGACCGATCCGCCGTCCTGGCGACCGCCCCGTCCTGCCCTGCGAGCGCCTGCCACAGCGCCTCGGACGGATGCGGCAACCACAGATGCACCTCCCGGTGCTCCCCCAGCGCCGCGACGAGCTCGATGTCCGTCACCGAGAGCCGAGTGTGCCCGAACAGCGAGACCCGTTCCGGAAGCTCGAACTCCCCCGGCGCCTGCTTCAGCCGCTCGACCGTCTGCGCCTGCCGCTCCACCGGCGTCGGCCCGCCGACCATCTCCGCGACGGCCCGCCACAACGGCGGCTGCCACGCCAGATCGTCGGCGATCTCAGACCCGAGCCCGTCCGTGTCCCGCCCCGCGCTCCAGTCGGCGACCACCGCCGGCCGCTGGTCCGCGTACGCAGCGAACAGCCGCGCCAGCCGCCGGGCCAGGGCCAACCGCCGCCCCCCCCGACGTACGCCTTCCTCCGTCGTGTCCCCATGGCCCAAATGCACCGCGAGCGACCTGGCCCACGGCTCGTCCAGCGACGCGTCGATCGCCGCCAGCACCGGCCACGTCAGCGACTCCGGCGCCCAGGGATCTTCGTCCCCGGTGCCCACGACCTCTGCGAACAGCGACCACGGAGACCGGAAGTCGACCCCGGCACAGATCCCGTCCGCGCGTCCTGCCGCGGCCCCCAACCGATGCGAGAGCCGCTGCGACAACCATCGCTCCACCCCCCGCGCCGGCACCACCACGACCTCGGTCGCGAACGGATCCCCCGACGGCACCGACAACAGCTCGCCGAGCGAGTCGGCGAGCAGATCGGTCCGCGGCGCGCGGTGCAGATGTACGACCACAGACCGCAACCTATCGGTCAGCGCCGACAGGAATCTTCAGGGCTCAGCGGCCCCGAAGCGTGTCTAGAATCCGGCGTACCGATCTCGTCCGCGATATTTGACGCCATGAAGATTCGTCTCGGAATCATCGCCATCGCGTTGGCGCTCTCGGCGTGCGGCCTCTCGCCCTCGACGACATCCGCTCCCAAGAGTCCGAGCACCCCTGAGTCGTCGGTGCCTCCC
Organism: Nocardioides sp. NPDC006273; assembly: GCF_040613495.1. Classification (NCBI taxonomy): domain Bacteria; kingdom Bacillati; phylum Actinomycetota; class Actinomycetes; order Propionibacteriales; family Nocardioidaceae; genus Nocardioides; species Nocardioides sp. NPDC006273. The sequence continues at coordinate 133,030 of NZ_JBEXSD010000005.1, forward strand.
ACGCTCCAGCCCGGCGAACCCCCGTACTACCAGCCGCTGTGGACGCTGAACGACCTCGGCTTCAAGATCGATGTGAGCACGCAGTTCGAGGTCGTCGGCGATACCGCCCTCATCCGTACCGACCTGCTCCCCGAAGCCGCGAAGGAGCACGCGCCCGAGGGGATGGATCCGGGCGAGTACGCCGACAGCGAGTGGCTGGCAGCGGTCGACATACCGAGCCGCAAGGTGATTTGGGAGATGCCCGTCGACAGGTTCTTCATGGTGGATGAACTCACCAAGTACCAGGCGATCGTCGATACGTCGGATCCCGCGCTGTACGCCGCTGACGGCAAGGTGGTGATCGGCTTCCGGGGCAACAGCAACGCAACATCGGCCAAGCTCACTGGGGTAGCCAACATCGACCCAGCCACCCTGGAGGTCAGATGGGCAAAGCCTTACAAGCCAGTCGTGGACCGCCAAGGAATCACGGTCAAGCGGCAATTCGTCGGAGCGCACGACGGCCTGATCATCCAGACAATCGACGAGTACACGGGTGGCAGCCTCGACGGAGAGCCCAAACGCACCCGGTTCCGCACCACTCAAGCGTTCGATGCGTCCACGGGTGAGGTCGCGTGGGAGCGAAAGAACCTGTTCGCCATATCCGTCTCGAACGGAGTCGTCCTAGCCCGTACGCTGCCCGACGATGCCACGGCGGAGAACGGGTCGCCGTTCGCTGCTGTGGACGCCACCACGGGCAAGACGATGTGGCAGACCAAGTGGCGCACGAATCTCTTCGGCGTCTCCAAAGACTGGGTGATGTTCGACCGCGACGACAACGACGTCAGGAAGAACGACCCGAACAAAGGCGTGTACGCGCTCGAGACGGGGGCAAAGAAGGTCGGCTTTGCCAAGAACGAGCGCCCGGCCCTTCCAACAGGCGGACGCGGCGCCGACCGAATCTTGCCCGCCGGAGATGGTGTCGTGTGGGACGTCAGCGGTCGCGGCCAGGACAAGATCGGTTGGCTGAGCGACGGGGCCGACGCACCGGTTCGGCAGAACTACGATGCAGCGACCCACCTCGTATCGCCGGTCGTCGCCAACGGCCACCCCCTGACCTACGACTTCTTCGATCCGTGGACATTCCTCGATGAAGCTTCGAACCCAGTCGGAGACCCCCTGCCGTTCGAAACCCGTGATAACAACGTTGGTCTTTCGGGAAACTACCTCTACACGACACCGAAGGACACCGACTCATTCGACGCGACGATCACGCTGTATCGCCTGATCCAGTAGCCGCTTCGGCGCGCTCAGCCCTCGAACTTGAACGATGGCATGACCTGGTTGACCAGCTGGTCGATCTGCTTGGGGCTGGCCAGGTCATTGAGGAAAGTCCATGTCACGGTTACTGCGGAACCGTCGATGACCGCCCCGTAGGTGTCCACCGTGTTCGTGTCGTTTCCCTCCCGAACGTGGAAGAAGGTGACACCACCGAACTCGACATCGGCCAGACGCTTCGCCCCTGGCTGCCTCAACGTACTCGCTGCTAGGGCTTCGGTGTTTTCTGAGAGCGTGGTATCCGCATCCAAGAGCGCGAAGCCAGGCGAGTAGCCGAGATCGTCTTTGGGCGCACTGATGGTGATCCTCGATGACTGCGCCTGTTCGACCTCCCATTCAGCAGGAGCCGCCAGTTGGGCGCCGTTCAACTCCGCCAGTTGTGATTCCGTGGGCGACTCGGTGTTCGCCGTAGACTCCTCGGCTGTTGGCGACGAGGGTGTTCCGCCCGGTTCGTCGCCGGATCCGCCACAGGCGCCGACGACGGCGGCGAGGACAACTGTGCAAGCGATTGAGACGAAGCGGCGGGCAGCGGGGCCTGTCCGAGATGCAGTCATGCGGGACAGAGTAATGGGTTCGTCACTGCCGGATTGACAGTGACGACGGACGGCCGGGTGTTTACACTCTGGGTTCCGCGACGAACATACTCGGGAGGCCGACATGGCAGGTCCACGATCCACCGGGGTCGACGAGAACTTGGTCAACAGGATCAAGCAGGTCCTCATGGACTCCAAGGACGAGGTCTACAAGATCCACGTCGACAAGCCGGCAGCCGGGAAACTCGGCGGAAGCGCGAGCGCTCAAGGGCTCGAGGGTCTGATGAATGTTGCTACTGAGCGAATCAACTCGACCCTATCGGAGACCAATCAGGCGCTGGTCAACTTTGTCGACGGACTCGACGACGCCGTTCGTGCGGTCAAGAACGCCGACCAAGACGCAGCGAGAGATTCCCGAAACCTGATGGACGAGGCCGAGAGCTTGATCAGCAAGCCCTTCTTCGAGAATTTGGTGAAGGATGACCGCCTCAACCTTCCTGACATTCCGTTGCCCTTCTTTCCGCTGTCCGCTGAGGCATTGGAGCAGATCGCATCTCGCTCCGAGTACGGCCAAGACCAGGAGGGCTGAGGAATGGCTGCGGTCAAAGGCACGATGATGATCGTGCTTAAGGAGTACATTGCGAACGCTGACCCGGACGACGTTGAAGCGCGCATCCAGCAGTGGGCCGACGCACGAGACGCCCTTCGAGAGGTCGCAAGGAATCTAGAAGACGCGGAGAAAAATGTACCCCGTGCCTTCGAGGAGACGTCACTCACGACAGGCGCCGCAACCAACGCGTTTCGGGACTCCTCGACGAGGCTCCGCGAGAAGGTCAAGCAGCTGGACGATGCGATCAAGGCTCTCAGCCAGGCCCAAACCACCACACGAAACGCCCAGAGTATTCACGACCAACTCGAGCTGTCCCTCCCTGTCTCCCACGGCCCGGCCCCGGACTCCTCGGACGCGAAGTACGCACAGAGCGGAACCGGTGTCGACACCGCTCAGGCGGTCCAGAACCTGAAGGCGCTTCAGTCAGATCGCGCTGCCCACGCTGCCCGAGAACAGGCGATCGCGGATGCCGAGGCGGCGGCAGCCAAGCAGATCGAGGTGGTGGACAACGACAATTACAACGCTGAGCCCCCGGTGCGCGCGATCACGGATGAGCCTAGCTCTGACTCCGGAAGCGCTCCGGCGGCACCGTCATCTCCTGGTTCGTACAGCGAGGTTGCGGCTGCCCGCGCCCGGATGGCGGCGTACAACTCCGGGACTCTCTACCCAGGCGGCACGGGCCATGAGCTGATCGCCCAGGAGAAGGCGAACATCGCGGCGCACGAGGCGGAGAACAAGCCGGAGTGGAATGGCACCCAGTGGGTCAACGCCGACGGGTCGCCTGCGCCCTCGACGTCGTACGCGATGGTCGAGACGGCTGACGGGCTGGCCCCTCTCGGCGGCGGCACGAGCGGCATGTCCGCGCTCGCCATCGCCGGCGGTGGGGCTCTGCTCGGTGCCGGTGCGGCAAAGGCGCTCGCGAACAGAATCGCCGCCGGGTCTGCCAAGGCAGCGACGGCCGGCGCGGCGTCGAAGTCCATGCGATCTACCATACCCCCGTAAGGTATGAAGTCAAGGTCTCGGCAGGCTCGACCGCCGGGGACCACTCGACCCCCCGGGGACCGTCGGT